>NZ_JBSFDA010000125.1:0-31363 GCF_053593675.1 Streptomyces sp. NPDC002156
GGCTGACCGTCGCCGCCGGTGGTTGACTGTTGTCTGTCGACAGAAGGCCACCGCGATTCCTCATTGACCAAGGGGCCGCGTGGGGACATGCTGTTACTTCTGCATTGACTTTTTGTCAGCTGGCACAGGTCAAAGCAGCCGAAACGGCTCTCTGAGGGCGGTTTCGGGCGGCCCGCCTGTCTGGGGTGACGCGGGGGATCACCTCAGACCGGCGTGCCCTTCCCGGAGCGGAGCCTCAGCCGGCCAGGTCCAGCACCGGCCGCAGCCCGTCCGGGCGTTCGGACACCGGCAGATGGTCCACGAAGTGCACCGCGCAGCCCAGCTCCGCCGCGCCACCGTCCGCGCGCCGGTCGTCACCGACCATGAGCACGTCCTGCGGGGCCACGGCGAGCGAGTCGCAGGCGACCTTGAACAGACGCGGGTCCGGCTTCTGGACGCCGTGCTCGTACGACAGGACATAGGCGTCGACGAACACGTCCAGCCCGTGCGCCCGGAACACGGGCCGCAGATCCCACCCGATGTTGCTGACCACCCCGACGGAGATCCCGCGCTCCCGCAGCGCGCCCAGCACCTCGACGGCATCGGGATACGGGGCCCACGCGGCCGGCGCCATGTGCCGCTCGTACAACGCGTCGTACAACGCCGGGTCGGGGAGCGGCACCTGACGGGCGAGCCCGGTGTACGCGGCCCGGTGCAGCTCGGCGCTCTCGTCGCGGATCCCCCACACGGCGGCCAGCTCCTGAGGCAACCGCTGAGGAGAGGCCCCGCCCGGCAGCGCCCCCGCCACCTCCAGCGCCCGCGCCGTCACGGCGAACTCCGCCTCCGACAGACCGAGTCCGCGCTCGGCGAGAACGGCACGCAGCCAGGACTCGGTGGACTCGATACGGCAGAGGGTCCCGGAGAAGTCGAACAGCACGGCAGCCATGCGCCGGACTTTACCCGGGCGTCCGTCCAGCGCGCGGCCGTCGTGACGGACGTCAGTTCAAGGGCGCGGGCACCGGGGTGCCGTAGAAGGTCATGGTCGGCCAACCGCGGGATTCGAGATAGGCGTTGAGCGCGTTCGCGACGTCGATGGGATCGATCTGATTCGGCCGGGCGGCGCCGGTGGTGGAGCAACTCACCCGGAACGAGAGGGTCACGTGTCCGTCGGCCTCGCTGTATTCGGGGTTGGGGATGTTGGAGTCGCCGCTGAATTCGGTGTTGTACGGGAACTCGGGCAACGCGGTGGGGTCGTCCTCCGCCGCCTCCGCCTGTGTCGCCGTCCCCAGGGCCGCGCCCGCCGCGGCCGTCCCCGAGTAACCCAGCAGCGAACGTCTCGAGATGCTGGACAAGTTGCCCCCTGTTCGTCGACTTCTTCCGATGGCTCGGTCGGGTGTCTCCCGCAGCCGTCGTCGATCGTATGTACGGGTACGGGGCGGGTGGGGCTGAATTGGACCGTCCGTAAGTGGAGGAGCGAACCGCCAGGTCAGCGCCGCTCGGGCAGCCGCCCGAACCGCTCGTACGACACCACCGCCACCGTCACCACCAGCGCCCCGAGGAGCCAGCCGCCGAGCACGTCCGACGGCCAGTGGACGCCGAGCCAGATCCGGGTCAGGCCGGCGCCCGCGACCGAGACCACCGCGACCGTGACCGCCGTACGCCACACCGCGCGTCCGACGCCGTACCGGTGCAGCAGCCACAGCAGGAGGCCGCACACCACCGTGGCGGTCATGGCGTGGCCGGAGGGGAAGGCCGCGTAGTGCGCGGAGTCGACCGGGTCGGGCCAGACCGGGCGGGCGCGGCCGACCGCCGCCTTGAGGGCCTGCTGGAGGATCGTGCCCAGCGCACAGGCGGCCACCAGCCAGAGCGCGAGCCACCACGCGGAGTGCCGCCACACCAGCCACACCACCACGGCCGCGCACAGCAGGCGCATCGTCAGCGGGTCCCACACCCAGTCCGTGAGGATGCGGAACGCGTGGGTGAGCCCGGGTTCGTCGACCGCCCAGCGATGGGTGGCGCGCGCGATGTCGCCGTCGAGGGCGATCAGCGGATGCCAGTCCACCGCGACCAGGGTCAGGAGCAGCGCGGAGGCGAGGGCCAGGGCGACGGCGACGCGGACGGCCGGGTGCCGGACCGAGCGCCGGAGGTGGGGGACAAGGTGCATGGGGGGCATGGTGCGATCCTCGCCGACCCATGGGGCGGGAGGCCAACCCAGGGGGTGGCGGGAGGCCGGCGCGCTATCCGAGTGCCCGCAGTCCCGGTACGAATGCCACCAGCACGGGAACCACCGGCACCAGGGCCGCCGCTGCCGTCAGCCGCAGCCTGTGGACCGGCGGCAGCCGGTCCGGTGCGGTCAGCAGCCGGTGCACGCGCTGGGGGAGATGGGCCTGCGGGGTCGGGGACGGGCCGAACACGCCCCGGTCCTCGTTGAGTTCGACGAGCGCGAGGGCGGTCGTCAGTCGGCCGAAGCGACGGGATGCCATGTCGTCGGCGGCGAGTTCCACCAGCCGGTGCATCTCGTCCTGGAACGAGGCGAAAACCGGCACCTGCGGAAACCCGTTGGCCAGCGCCCCCGAGCAGTGCAGCAGCCAGTCGTGCCGGGCCCGCGCGTGCCCCTGCTCGTGCGCGAGCACGGCGTCCAGCTGGCGCCCGGTGAGGCGGCGCATCGCGGCCGTGGTGACGACAAGGCCGGGCGCGGTGCCGGGCAGCCACCAGGCGTCGGCGCGCTCGCCCTCCAGGACCACGAGCCGGTCGGGACGCGGCTCCTCACCGGGCAACAGCGGGGCACGGACGAGGAGTTCGGCACGCCGCGACCTGCGCCGCCTGCGCGCCCGTACGACCTCACGGACCAGCATCGCCGCGGTCCACAGCCCACCGCAGGCGAGCGCGACGGCCGTCGTCGCGGCCCAGGGACGGGACGCGCCGAGGACGTACGCCTCCACCACCGCGTGCGGTGCCGGGGCGAACACATGGCCGCGCACGGCCTGCCAGGCCGCCGCCGCGCTGAGCGTCATCGACAGCGCGCAGCACATCAGTACGGCCGCCACCACGCACTGCCACACCCACAGGGCGACCACCGGTTCGCGGTCCGGCCAGTCGGCGCGGGCAAGCAGCCGCGGGGCGACGACGGCGGTCAGCGCGCCGAGCAGCAACAGTGCTGCGGGGACCATCATGGGTGCACCCTATGAGCGGGGCGGCGCTCGGACCTACGGTCCGTCGCGGCAAAGTGACGCAGACCACGGATTCGTACAGTCTTCGTGCAGTCAGAGCGTGAGCAGCATGGCGACCGTCGCGATGCCCATCGACAACCGGCAGGCGCGCGCCAGTTCGGGCCGGTCGCCCCAGCCGACCGAGCCGCTCCGGACCCCACTGCCACCACCGCCGACGGCCAGCACCGGTACCGACAGCAGCCGGACGCCGGACAGCAGCACGTACCCGGTGAAGTAGAGGAGCAGCGCCGTCGTCAGCAACGGGACTCCGGACACGTGGTGGTGGGCGGGTGCTGCGGCCATCGCAGCCGCCATGTAGGCCATGGCGAACGCGCCCACCAGGTGGTGCAGATGGTGCGGTCCGGTGCGGGCCGCCCACAGGGCGCGCAGCGCGGCTGTGCCGAACACGGCCGTGTACACCAGCCAGGCCCAGCGCGGCGGAGTCAGTACGGCGGCGGGCACTGCCATCGCGGCCATGCCGAAGCCCATCAGCGCCTCGCCGCCCGCGGCCCGGCGCTGCTCCTCGACGGTGCTGCGCATCCGCAGCAGGCAGTAGGCCCCGGTCGCCGCGCACAGCGCGACCAGCAGCCACCCGGGCGAAGCCGGACCGTGCACACGCACCTCCCCCTCGACCCCGAGACCTCCGCTGAAGAGATGCCCGCGCCGGCCGGTGCGCATGCGAGCGCAAGGGTGTACGTGGGGGAGCGTACGCCGGAGCACCGCAGGTGGGGGTATATGTTTTACGAGTAAAACACCTGCTAATCTTCAAGGGTGAGCCCCGATTCCGCCATCACCCCGCCCGTGCGGCGCCTCCCGCTGACCGGCGTGCTGCGCGTCGGCCGACCGTCGGACATCTGGTTCAAACCGGCCCTGAGCGTGATCGCCGCCGTCGCCCCGCCCTGTCTGACCCTGGCCGCGCTGGACCGCCTCGACCTGGCGATGTATGCCATGGCCGGGGCCCTGTGCGCGCTCTACGCCCACAACCGGCCGTACGCCGCCCGGGCCCGCGTCCTGGCGGGAGTGGTCCTCGGCATGCTTGCCGGACTGGCCGTCGCGCTCGTCGCCGCCTCGCTCACCGGTAACGCCGTCATCCTGGTCACCGTGGGCGCGCTGCTGGCCGCCGTGCAGAAGACGCTGTGCGACGCCACGCGCATCGGGCCGCCCGCGAACGTGGTCCTGACCTTCGTGTCGTCCGCCGCGCTGTTCGCCCCGCAGACTCTCGGCCAGGTTCCCGGCCATCTGGCACTCGCCGCCGGGGCGGGCTGCTGGGCCTGGCTCGTCGGCATGGCACCCGGACTCGTCCGCCCGCACGGCCCGGAGCGCCGCGCGACGGCCCACGCCCTGAACGCCGTCGCCGCACACATCGAGGCGCACGGCCGTGGCATCGGCGGCCACGGGTACGCCCGGTCGCGGATAGCCGCCGAGACCGCGGTCCAGGCGGCCCGGCAGACGCTGTCGTCGGCAGGTGGGCGCCCGGGCACCACTCGTGCCTCGACCCGACGCGCCCTCCAACGGCTGGTCGTACGAGCCGAGTTCGCGCTCGCTGAGGGTCGGCCCGGTGAACTGCGCGCCTGGGCGAGGGAGTTGCGCGGCGGCGGACAGATCCCGACGCCCGGCGAACATCTCGCCGGAGAGCCGCAGGCCGCCGAACTCGCTGCCCCACCACCACCGTTGTGGACCAGGCTCGGCCCGCTCGCACCCTTCGCCGCACGCACCGCCCTGGGCTGCGCCCTTGCCGGATACGCCTCCCTCGCCCTCGGTATCGGCCGCCCGTACTGGGCCCTCGTCACCGCGGCCTCCCTCTACCAGGCCAACGTCACCCTCACCTGGAACCGGGCCGTGCAGCGGACTGTCGGCAACCTCGCCGGGGTGCTGCTCTTCGCCGCCGTCGTACCGCTGGCCCACCTCGGGCCGGTCGCCCTCGTCCTGTGCTGCCTCGCCCTCAACTTCGGCGCCGAGGCGCTGATGAGCCGCAACTACTGGCTCGGCAGCGTCTGTGTGACCCCGATGGCGCTGCTCGTCACCGAGTTCACGGGGTTCCAGGAACCCGGCCGGCTGATGACCGAGCGGATCGTCGACACCTGCGTCGGCGCGCTGCTCGGCTTCGTCGCGGCCGTCGCGGTCACCAACCACCGCGCGGGGGTCCGCGTCGAGCACGCGCTCACGGCGGTGGAACACGCCCGCACCCACGCCGAACGCGCTCTGACGGACGTACATCCTGTACCCGAACGCCTGGACGAAGCCCGTCGTGGCCTCGCCGCCGCCCTCTCCGACCTGCGCACCACCGCCGACACGGCCGCCGGGGAGTGGTGGCAGCGCACCCGCCCCCAGGAGCGGGTCGTGCTCGCCGAACGGTCCGGACACCGTACGCTCGCGGCGACGGCACGAGGTCCGGGGCTGCGCCCCCAGGGCCTGGCGTCACATTCCCGCCTGCCCGGGGGCGCCGCGCACGCTCCCCCACTGCCTTGAGGACGTGGGAGGTGCCCCCGGGCCCGCCCTCCGGGCGGACGACGGGAATGCGACGACAGGGCCTGGGCGGCTGCCGACACGCGGACGGACGACAGGGCGACGGAGGACGTACGGCCATGACGGCAGGGAACGGGGGCACGCCGCCCGGCAGAGGCGCGGCGGCCGAGGAGACAGCCATCGGGTCGCGAGCCACCCTCGGCCCGGCACACGACACCGTGGCCGGAGTCGTACGCCAGTGGCAGACCGTCCATCCCGGCCTCGACACCGGGCCCATGGAGATCATCGGCCGGATCAACCGCTGCGCCGCCCTCCTCCAGCAGGCCGAGGACGCCCCCCTGCGCCGGGTCGGTCTCACCCGCCCCGAGTTCGATCTGCTCGGCGCGCTGAGGCGCACCGGCCATGAACTGACCCCGAGCGAACTCACCCGCGAGACCTTCTCCTCCGGGGCCGCCGTCACCAAGCGGCTCAAACAGCTGACCGAGCGGGGCCTGGTCGAGCGGCGCGGCGACACCCGGGACCGCCGGGTCGCCCACGTCCGCCTCACCGACGCCGGACGCGACCTCGTCGACGGCGTGCTGCCCGAGCAGCTCAGCTACGAGACCGCCGTGCTCTCCGGCCTCGACAGCACCGGTCAGCGCGAACTCGCGGGGCTGCTGGGCGAGTTGCTCGGCAGGCTCGAAGGGCGGCTGGGCGCGCTGCGGTTCTGACCCCGGGCTCGGATCAGCCCTCCGTGTACTCCCGGTGAATGCCGAACACCCCGCCCTGCGGATCCCGCAGCACCGCGATGCGCGGGCCGTTCGGCACGGTCGTGGGCTCCATGGTGATGCCGGCCCCCGCTCCGGCCGCCGCGTCCGCCGAGGCGTCCACGTCCTCGACCACGAAGTACGGCAGCCAGTGCGGCGGCACCTCCGGCGGGTACATGTCGCTCATCGCGAGCATCCCGCCGAACTCGGCACCGTCGACGCCGAAGTGCGTGTATTCGGGGGACGAGGTGACGGACCAGCCGAAGACCTCGGTGTAGAAGGTCCGCGCCCGTTCGGTGTCGCGCGCCGCCAGCTCCACCCAGCCGAGCGAGCCCGGCGCGTTGAGCAGGCCCGCACCCGCGAAGCCCTGGTCCTGCCACAGCTGGAAGGCCGCGCCGTCGGGATCGACGGCCGACGCGAACCGGCCCATGCCCGGCACGTCCCCGGGCTCCATGGCCACCGAGCCGCCCGCCGCCCGCACTTTCGTCGCGGTCGCGTCCACGTCCGCCACGGCGAACGTCACGAACCAGGCGACGGGCTGCTTCTCCTCGCCCAGCGGCACGAACGCGGCGACCGGGGCGTCCCCGAGGTGGGCGATCGTGTAACCGCCCATCTCCGCGGTCGGGTCCGTCTGCGGCCGCCAGCCGAAGAGGTCGGCGTAGAAGCGTTTGGTCGCCTCCAGGTCGGTGGTGCCCAACTCGGCCCAGCAGGGTCCGCCGGTCACGGGCTTGTCGAACTTCATGGCGTCACGGCCTTTCTCAGCGCGTGTGCGGTCCACTGTTCTCCACGCAGCACGCTAGACCCGGTGGTCCGGCGGCGCACCCCAGTGGGCAGCCTTCAGATACCGGGCCGGTACCGCAGCGGATGGTCCGCCGGCACCTCCACCAGCACGATCCGTGTGCCGTCCGGGTCCGCGATCCACATCTCGACGAGCCCCCACGGCTCCTTCACCGGCGGCCGGACGATCTCGACACCCCGGGACACCAGCTCGTCGTGCGCGGCCGTCACGTCCGCCACCTGGAGCCACAGCCGTACGGACGGCGACGGGGGTTCCTCGGCCCGACCCGACAGCTCCAGGAACCCGCCGCCGAGGAAGTAGACCGTGCCCCGCTCCGGACCCGTCCCGAACTCGCGGTGGACGGCGAGCCCCAGCCGCTCGCCGTAGAAGACCCGGGAACGCTCCGGGTCGAGGGGCCGGAGAAGAACCCGGCTGCTCAGTACATGCACCATGCAACCGGAGCCTAGGGCCTGTCCGGCGCCGGAGTTACGCTCATCGGTGCCCGCGCTGCGCACCAGAAACACGAGCACCCAGAGAACATGGAGAGCCGCCTCATGGACACCACCGCCACCGGACCGACCTTCCGGGACGCCACCGAGGACGACGTCGACACCCTGGTCGAGCTGATCGAGTCGGCGTACCGGGGCGACGCCAGCCGGGCCGGCTGGACCACCGAGGCGGACATCCTCGAAGGGCAGCGCAGCGATCCGCAGATCGTGCTCGGCGTCATCAAGGCGGCCGACAGCCGGCTGCTGACCGTCGAACAGGACGGCCGCGTGGTCGCCTGCTGCCAGCTCGAACACCGTGGCGACCACGCCTACTTCGGCATGTTCGCGGTCAGCCCCGCCCTCCAGGGCGCGGGCCTCGGCAAGGTGATCATCGCCGAGGCGGAGCGGTCGGCGCGCGAGACCTGGGGCACCCGCGAGATGCACATGACCGTGATCTCCGTACGGAACGACCTGATCGCCTGGTACGAGCGGCGCGGCTACCGCCGTACGGGAAAGATGACCCCCTTCCCGTACGGCGACGAGCGTTTCGGTATTCCGCAGCGCGACGATCTGCAGTTCGAGCTGCTGGTGAAGGAACTCGTGTAGCCGCTACGCGGTGAAGCGGCCCGTGCGTTTGATCTGCGGGTAGTCGGTGGTCGCGCCGTCCAGCTCCAGGGCGCGTACGAGGCGCAGCTGGTCCTGGGTGTTGACGATCCAGCCGATGATCCGCAGGTCCGCCTTCCGCGCCCGCTCGGCGATCTCCAGGGTGAGGCGGCGGATGTTGAGGCAGACGGTAGAGGCGCCGGAGCGGGTGGCGCGGTCCACGACGTCGGTGCCGTAGCGGCTGGCGATGAGCGCCGTGCGTACCCCGGGCACCAGGCGGGTGATCTCGGCGATCGCCTCCTCGTGGAACGAGGACACCTCGACCCGGTCGGCCAGCCCCCGGCGCTCCAGCACCTCGGCCAGCGCCCGCGCCGCCGCCGTGTCCTTGATCTCGGCCTGGAGCGGTGCGCCGACCGCGTCCAGGACCTCCTCGAACACCGGCACGCGCTCGTCGCGGCCCGCGTCCAGGGCGCGCAGCTCGGCGAGGGACTTCTCGGCGACGGTCCCGGTGCCGTCCGTCGTGCGGTCCACGTCGGCGTCGTGCATGACGACGAGGGCGCCGTCCTTGCTGAGACGCAGATCGAGTTCGATCATGTCGAGGCCCGCCTGCTCGGCGGCGACGAACGAACGCAGGGTGTTCTCGGGCTCGACGCCCATGATTCCGCGGTGCCCGATGGTCAGGAAGTTCAAGGTCAACTCGCTTCCGTCGACGGCGGCTCGGCTGCCGCAGCCTAACCGCCGGGCCGGGCAATGAACCCGTACAGACGCGCCGGAACCACTGGCCGGAAGTGATGGCTCGGGAAGCGGGTGTGGAGCGGACGCCGCCGGGTACCGGAAGTAGCCGTCCTTTTGGTTTCCGACAGGAAAAAACGCGGTGACCATGGGGGTGGGCAGGATAATCTCTCCTGGCTCGCCTTGTGGTCGGGAACCTCGTGCGCATACGGTGTTCTTACGCGAGGTTCTCCCGGGGAGGATGGGACATGACGGAAATTCTTGTGCAGGCGGTTCCGGACGAGCGGATTCTTCCGCTCGGCAGGGTGGTGGAGCACCCGGCATGGCCCGTGCTCAAGGATGCCGTGGAGCAGATCCGGCCATGGCAGGCCAAGGACGGGTCGATCGACTTCGACCGGGAGGACGCCCCCGACCACGCGGACGTCGATCTCGCCGTACGCAGGGTCGTGGACGCCGTCGCGGAACTGTCCCCGCTGCTGCCGCACGACACCGCCTACCACCAGGCCCTCGCCAAGGATCTGCGTCGCTGGTCCGACAGCGGATTCCGGGTGCCGGACTTCCTCGACTCGCTGCTGGCCTTCCAGCCCGCCGCGAGCCGCGCGGACGGCCTCCAGCACCTGGTCGTCTTCCCGATGTACACGCAGAACGGCAACCCGGACCGCAACCTCGAAGCGGTCGTCCTGCGCATGGTCTGGCCCGACTGGCTGGCCGAGCTGGAGCGCACCCGCTACGACAACCCGCTGTTCTGCGGCATCACCTTCGAGGACTTCACGGCCGGGTACGACACCAACTCCGCCGTTCTCTTCCCGGAGACGATCGCCGTGCGCGAGGCGCCGGAACGGTTCACCTGGGGCGGCATCTTCTGCGACCGCGAGGCCGCCCGCTTCCGCCGGGTCACCGACGCCGCTGTCGACATCCTCGGTCTCGAACTGCCCGCGGACGTCGCCGCGATGGTCCACGACCAGAAGCGCTGCGAGGAGGCCTTCGTCCTGTGGGACATGGTCCATGACCGCACCCACAGCCACGGCGACCTGCCCTTCGACCCCTTCATGATCAAGCAGCGCCAGCCGTTCTGGATGTACGGCCTCGAAGAGCTGCGCTGCGACCTCACCGCCTTCAAGGAGGCCGTGAAGCTGGAGGCCGAGGGCATCCCGCAGGCCCGTGACGTGCAGTTCGCCGTGCTGTTCGACCGGATGTTCCGCTTCCCGGTCACCGGCGAGCGTGTCCGCAACTACGACGGCCTCGGCGGCCAGCTCCTCTTCGCCTACCTCCACAAGCACGACGTGGTCCGCTGGACCGACAACAAGCTGCACATCGACTGGCAGCGCGCCCCGCAGGTCACCAACCAGCTCTGCGCCGAGATCGAGACCCTCTACCGCGAGGGCATCGACCGCCCCAAGCTCGTCCACTGGTTCAAGGCGTACGAGCTGGTCTCCACCTATCTCGCCCCGCACCCGGGCTCCCGCTGGGCCAAGGGCCCCGACGCCCTCGACCTGAACCAGCCGCCCCGCAAACTCGTCGACGACGTGCTTCCGGACGAGTTTCCGCTGAGCATGTTCTATGAGGCCCTCTCCAAGAAGCTGAAGAACGTGATCGCCTCGACCAAGGGGATCGTCGCGGAGAGCGCCGAGCGGGTCGCCGCATGAGCGACCGCGCCACCGAAAACACTGCTCAGGAGGCGATGAACATGGGGAACGGGGCTCTCAGCGGTGCGGTGATCGCGGTCGCCGGCGCCGGCGGACCGGCCGGCCGCGCGACACTGCTCAGGCTCGCCGAGGCGGGCGCGACCGTCGTCGGCTCGGACAACGACCCGGAGCGGCTCGCCGAGGCCGTCGACGCGGCCAGCTACGCCCACGGCGGCGCCACCGTCGTCGGCGACACCGTCGACCTGCTCGACCTCCAGTCCACCCGGGACTGGGCCACCCGCATCGAGAAGGACTTCGGGCGCGTCGACGGCCTGGTCCACCTCGTCGGCGGCTGGCGCGGCAGCGAGACCTTCACCAGGACCAGTCTCGACGACTGGGACTTCCTGGAGATGCTGCTCATCCGCACCGTCCAGCACACCTCCCTCGCCTTCCATGAGGCGCTCCAGCGCAGCGAACGCGGCCGGTACGTCCTGATCAGCGCCGCCGGTGCGAGCAAGCCCACCGCGGGCAACGCCGCGTACTCCGCCGCCAAGGCCGCCGCCGAGGCGTGGACGCTGGCCATGGGCGACTTCTTCCGCAAGGCCGGTGCCTCGGAGGGCGCGGACGGGCCGACGTCGGCGGCTGCGATCCTGGTCGTGAAGGCGTTGGTGCACGACGCGATGCGCGCCGAGCGCCCCAACGCGAAGTTCGCGGGCTTCACCGACGTCAAGGAACTGGCCGAGGCCATCGTCGGCGTCTGGGACCGGCCCGCCGCCGAAGTGAACGGGAAACGTCTGTGGCTCACCGAGAAGCCGTGAACCCTCCGAAGACCGACGCACGCCGTCATCACGACCCGGAGGCACGGGGCTTCGCCAGCGACAACTACGCGGGGGCCCACCCCGAGGTGCTCGCCGCCCTGGCCCTGGCCAACGGCGGGCACCAGGTCGCGTACGGCGAGGACGACTACACGGAGAACCTCCAGCGGATCGTCCGCAGCCACTTCGGGGCCACCGCGGAGGCGTTCCCCGTCTTCAACGGCACCGGGGCCAACGTCGTCGCGCTCCAGGCGGTCACCGACCGCTGGGGCGCCGTGATCTGCGCCGACAGCGCGCACATCAACGTCGACGAGGGCGGCGCCCCCGAACGCATGGGCGGCCTCAAACTGCTCACGGTGCCCACCCCGGACGGCAAACTGACGCCCGACCTGATCGACCGCCAGGCGTACGGCTGGGACGACGAGCACCGCGCGATGCCGCAGGTCGTCTCCATCACCCAGAGCACCGAACTGGGCACCCTCTACACCCCGGACGAGATCCGCGCGATCTGCGACCACGCCCACGCGCACGGCATGAAGGTCCACCTCGACGGCTCCCGCATAGGCAACGCGGCGGCCTCCCTCGACGTCCCGATGCGGACGTTCACCAACGCCGTCGGCGTCGACATCCTCTCCCTCGGCGGGACGAAGAACGGCGCGCTGTTCGGCGAGGCGGTCGTCGTCATCAACCAGGACGCCGTCAGCCACATGAAGCACCTGCGCAAGCTGTCCATGCAGCTCGCCTCCAAGATGCGCTTCGTCTCGGTGCAGTTGGAGGCCCTGCTCGCCAAGGACCTGTGGCTGCGCAATGCCCGCCACTCCAACGCGATGGCCCAGCGGCTGGCCGAGGGCGTGCGGGCCGTGCACGGGGTCGAGATCCTCCACCCGGTCCAGGCGAACGCGGTCTTCGCCCGCCTCCCGCACGACGTGAGCGAACGCCTGCAGAAGCGCTTCCGCTTCTACTTCTGGGACGAGGCGGCGGGCGACGTCCGCTGGATGTGCGCCTTCGACACGACGGAGGACGACGTGGACGCGTTCGTGGCGGCGCTGAAGGAGGAGATGGCGCGCTAGCGGGGAGTGCGAGAGTGCATAGGTATGCGTTCACCTGAAAAGTCATTGACTCTAGGGTGATCGCTTTCCTATGCTCTGGATGCATGGAGCTGATCCAGAACACCCCCGACCTGTCCGCGTATCTGGCCGCTGACGAGGTCATCGACCACCATCACGCGGTGGTACGAGAGACCGCGGCGCGTCTCGCCAGGGAAGCGTCGGACTCGTATGTCTATGCGCAGGCGGCGTACGAGTTCGTGCGCGACACCATCCCGCACTCCGCCGACAGCGGCGACCCGCGCGTCACCTGGCGGGCATCCGACGTCCTGGAGCAGCGCACCGGCATCTGCTACGCCAAGGCCCACGCGCTGGCCGCGCTGCTGCGCGCCGAGGACATCCCCACGGCGCTCTGCTATCAGCGGCTCGCGCACGACGACGGGAACGGTCACGCCGTGCACGGCCTGGTCGCCGTACGGTTCAACGGCGCCTGGCATCGGCAGGACCCGCGGGGCAACAAGGCGGGCGTGGACGCGCGGTTCTCCCTCGACGCGGAGCGGCTGGCGTGGGTCCCGGACGCGAAGTCCAATGAGGTGGACTATTCGGTACTGTACGCTGAACCTCATCCGGTCGTACTGGGCGTACTCAAGGCCGCGCCCGACAGGCCGTATCTCTGGAAGACGCTCCCCACCGCACTCTGAGGCAAGCGATGACACTCACCCTGACCGTGTCCGACGAGGTGCGCGCACTCGCGCCCGGCTTCACCCACGTCGCCATCGAGGCGCACGGACTCGTCAACGGGCCCAGCACCGACGCCAGTTCGGCGCTCCTGGACGACGCGGCCCGCCGGCTCGCCGTGCGTCTGGACGGCCGCGCCCCGCACGAGGACGCGCACATCGCCGCCTGGCGCGACACGTACACGGCGTTCGGCTCCAAGCCCTCGCGCACCCGCAACTCGGCCGAGGCGCTCGCCAAGCGGGCCCTCACGGACGCCGGTCTGCCCCGGATCAACGTCCTGGTCGACCTCTACAACGCGATCAGCGTGGCGCATCTGATCCCGGTCGGCGGCGAGGACCTCGACCGCATCCAGGGCGGGATGCGGCTCGTACGTGCCACCGGCAGCGAGGACTTCGTGACCGTGGCCGGCGGTGAGGACATCGTCGAGCACCCTGACGCCGGTGAGGTCGTGTGGTGCGACGAGGTGGGTGTGACCTGCCGTCGCTGGAACTGGCGCCAGGGTCCGCGTACGCGGCTCACGGAGGAGTCGACGTCCGCGATCTTCCTGCTGGAGTGCATGGCCCCGCCGATGACGGTCGCCGAGGCGAATGCCGCCGGGGCGGAACTGGCCGAACTGCTGGAGAAGTTCAGCCCAGGGGCGCGGATTACGGTGCGAAACGCGTAAGTTCGTCGGCTGCGGGCCCGGTGGGGGCTGGTCGCGCCCCGCGGCGGAGCCGCAAATCGATACAGCCCCGCGCCCCTAGGGGGTTTCAGCTGGCGCCTGTTTCGCTGACCTCTTCTGGCGTCGGGGCCGTGCCCCCGAGATGCGCCGGCATCCACCACGTGTCGTCCGGCCCCTTGGGGCGAACCGGGTACGCCCGCTGAGCCGCTTCCAGAAGCTCGTTCACGCGCTCGCGCAGCTGGCGCGTGAGCGCGCCCGCGTACTTGTCGCGGGATGCCTCGATGGCTTCGCCCACCCGGATCGTGATCGGGATGTGGCTGCGCTTGAAGTTGCGCGGGTGGCCCTTGGTCCAGAGGCGCTGTGTGCCCCACACGGCCATCGGGATCAGCGGGACGCCCGCCTCCTGGGCCATGCGTGCGGCGCCGGACTTGAAGGCCTTCAGCGTGAACGACTGCGAGATCGTGGCCTCGGGGAAGACACCGACGATCTCGCCGGAGCGCAGCGAGTCGAGGGCGTGCTGGTACGCCGCCTCGCCCTTCTTGCGGTCCACCGGGATGTGCTTCATGTTGCGCATCAGCGGGCCGGAGATCTTGTGCCGGAACACCGATTCCTTCGCCATGAAGCGCACCAGCCGCTTCTGCGGGAGCGCGGCCAGGCCGTCGAAGATGAAGTCCAGGTAGCTGATGTGGTTGCTCACCAGCACCGCGCCACCGGAGCGCGGGATGTTTTCCGACCCCTTGCAGTCGATCTTCAGGTCCCAGGCCTTGAACAACGTCTGGGCGAGACCGACGGCAGGACGGTAGACAAGCTCAGCCATGGACGGGGTGGACCCTTCTCTCTGTTCTGCCTGGGAAGGGGGGTTCCCGGCGGGAAACTTACGCAGCCGTAGGTTTTACGGCATTGCGCAGATCGTGCCCCAAGAACGGACGACTGGCCAGCCCTCGTGCCTGTGAACGGCGAGATACTTGTCACTCACTCCGTACGTACCGTCATCCGGCGTACAACCAGATACATCTCGCACCCGAGGCAGTACCCGAACGCCGCGTTCAGGAACGCTGCCGCCAGCGCCGCCCCGGTCGCCGCGATTCCCAGCCACTCGGGGCCCAGCGCGTACCCGACGAGCCCCACGCCCGCGAAGACCAGACCGACCGCCTGCGCGAACCGCGGCGGCTCCGGCGACTCGAACTCCGTCGGCGGGCCGAGCCGCGGACGCACCACCTTGCGGAACAGCCAGCCGTACGGGGAGCGTCCCACCCCGCCCGCCGCGCCCAGCGCGAACGCCAGCGTCTGCCAGGCCAGCAGCCACGCGCTCCCGGTGATCAGCACGACCGCCAGCACGGCGGTCGTCACGGCCGCACCGAGACGCGGCCCTCTCACATCGATGTCCATGAACCGATCATTCCGCAGAGGAAACGTTTTGAGCCGGCGGGAATCTTTGCAGTCACGTGAATGCTGGAGTCGAGGATGACCGGAATCGTGGTGTGCGTGGCGGTGCTCGCGGCGGCGAGCGCCTTCGGAGTGCTGCATCGGCGGCGGAGCGGGAGAGTACGCGTGCGTGGGCGCGACGACGGAAAGCTGCTCGGCGCGGCCGAGTTGGGCGAGAGCCTCGGCGAGCGGGCGACGCTCGTCCAGTTCTCCAGCGCCTTCTGCGCGCCCTGCCGGGCCACCCGCCGCGTCCTCGGCGAGGTGGCCGGCCTCGTCCCCGGCGTCACCCACGTCGAGATCGACGCCGAGGAGCACCTGGACCTCGTACGCAGGCTCGACATTCTCAAGACGCCCACCGTGCTGGTGCTCGACGCCGACGGGCGGATCGTGCGGCGCGCGACCGGGCAGCCGCGCAAGGCCGATGTCATCGCCGCGCTGGGGGAGGCCGTTTGACGTGTTCCGGTATCCGATACCGCCCCTGATGGTGTGTTCGGTGACGCATCTCCCAGATGCCGGAAGCCACTTGACTGCGCCCACCATCTATCGTCAGCCTGACCCTATGCCTCCGGAACTCCTTCTCTACGCGCGAGTCCATGTGGACCTCGTACGCACCGCGAGCGCGCGCTGTCCGGGCCGTTGAGCAGTCACCGCCCAGCTCACCGCCTCCCGCAGAAGGACACGCCCATGACGGCCACGCCCGGCCTCGGCACCCCTCCGTCCGCCGTTCCCGCCTCTCCCGACCTCCTGCGCTCCGTCTTCCGGCAGCACGCGGCCGGTGTCGCCGTGATCACCGCCCAGGGGAGCGCCGGCCCCGTCGGCTTCACCGCCACCTCCCTCGCCTCCGTCTCCGCCGAACCCCCGCTCGTCTCCTTCGGTGTCAGCACCGGCGCCTCCAGCTGGCCCGCGATATCCGGGACCGGCCATGTCGGCGTGCACATACTCGGTGAGCACCAGCACGACCTGGCCGCCACCTTCGCCCGCAGCGGCGCCGACCGGTTCGGCGCGCCCACCGTCTGGCGCGAGGGCCCCGAAGGGGTGCCCGTGCTCGGCGGTGTCCTCGCCTGGCTGGTGTGCCGGATCGTCGCGCGTGTGCCGGCCGGGGACCACCGGATCGTGCTGGCCGAGGTGCTGCTGGGCGATCCCGCGGGCGCCGGACGGCCGCTGCTCTACCACCAGGGGCGCTTCAACGGGCTCCGAGACTGACCCCTTGTGTTCGACCGATCGGTACAATGTGATTTTGGCGATGCTGCGAGACCGCCGAGTTCCGGTTACGCTGCGTTGCGAAGGTCACACGTCAAAGCGCTTGCTTAGTGGGCGCGGAGTGGGTGTACTGGCGAGTAATATTTCGTTCGGGGCGCGGGCCGCCCCGACCGGGATCGGCCGCTTGAGGCGCCTATGCT
Organism: Streptomyces sp. NPDC002156; assembly: GCF_053593675.1. Lineage (NCBI taxonomy): Bacteria > Bacillati > Actinomycetota > Actinomycetes > Kitasatosporales > Streptomycetaceae > Streptomyces > Streptomyces sp. NPDC002156. The sequence continues at coordinate 16,712 of NZ_JBSFDA010000125.1, forward strand.
GCCTGCAGGAAGGCAGCCCGGAACAGACGATGCAGTAGGAGAGCCGGCGTGAGCTTGAGGATCGTTGTCACTGTGAAGTACGTGCCCGACGCCACTGGCGACCGGCACTTCGCCGATGACCTGACCGTCGACCGCGACGACGTGGACGGTCTGCTCTCGGAACTCGACGAATACGCGGTCGAGCAGGCGCTCCAGATCGCCGACGAGGCCGACGACGCAGAGATCACGGTCCTGACCGTCGGTCCCGAGGACGCCAAGGACGCGCTGCGCAAGGCCCTTTCGATGGGCGCTGACAAGGCGATCCACGTCGAGGACGACGACCTGCACGGCACCGACGCCATCGGCACCTCCCTGGTGCTGGCCAAGGCGATCGAGAAGGCCGGCTACGACCTGGTCATCTCCGGCATGGCGTCCACCGACGGCACCATGGGTGTCGTACCGGCGCTGCTGGCCGAGCGGCTGGGCGTTCCGCAGGTCACGCTGCTCTCCGACGTCTCCGTCGAGGACGGCGTCGTGAAGGGCCGTCGTGACGGCGACTCCGCCTCCGAGCAGCTGGAGGCCTCCCTCCCGGCCGTCGTGTCGGTCACCGACCAGTCGGGCGAGGCGCGTTACCCGTCCTTCAAGGGCATCATGGCCGCGAAGAAGAAGCCGGTGGCTGCCTGGGACCTGTCCGACCTGGACCTGGAGGCCGAGGAGGTCGGCCTGGAGGGCGCGTACTCCGCGGTCGACTCCGCCACCGAGCGCCCGGCGCGCACGGCCGGCACGATCGTCAAGGACGAGGGCGAGGGCGGCAAGCAGCTCGCCGAGTTCCTCGCGGGCCAGAAGTTCATCTAGGCCCCGTTCGAGGCTCGTTGAGCCCCGTTCCGCAGACCGCCCCTCATCTTCCGCAAGCAGGAGAGTAGAAGTCCCATGGCTGAAGTTCTCGTCTACGTCGATCACGTGGACGGTGCCGTCCGCAAGCCCACCCTGGAGCTGCTGACCCTCGCCCGCCGCATCGGCGAGCCCGTCGCCGTTGCCCTGGGTGCCGGCGCCGCCGACACCGCGTCCGCGCTCGCCGAGCACGGCGCCGTCAAGGTCCTCACCCACGAGGCCGCCGAGTACGCCGACTACCTGGTCGTCCCGAAGGTCGACGCCCTCCAGGCCGCCTACGACGCCGTGTCCCCGGCCGCCGTGCTGGTCCCCTCCTCCGCCGAGGGCAAGGAGATCGCCGCCCGCCTCGCGCTGCGCATCGGCTCCGGCATCATCACCGACGCCATCGACCTGGAGGCCGGTGACGAGGGCCCGGTTGCCACGCAGTCCGCGTTCGCCGCGTCCTTCACCACCAAGTCCCGCATCGCCAAGGGCACCCCGGTCATCACGGTCAAGCCCAACAGCGCCGCCGTCGAGGCCGCCCCGGCCGCCGGCACGGTCGAGGCGCTCGCCGTCACCTTCTCCGCCCAGGCCACCGGCACCAAGGTCACCGCGCGCACCCCGCGCGAGTCGACCGGGCGTCCGGAGCTGACCGAGGCCGCGATCGTCGTCTCCGGCGGCCGTGGCGTCAACGGCTCGGAGAACTTCGCGATCATCGAGGCGCTCGCCGACTCCCTCGGCGCGGCCGTCGGTGCCTCGCGTGCCGCCGTCGACGCTGGCTGGTACCCGCACACCAACCAGGTCGGCCAGACCGGCAAGTCCGTCTCGCCGCAGCTGTACATCGCCAACGGCATCTCCGGCGCCATCCAGCACCGCGCCGGTATGCAGACCTCGAAGACGATCGTGGCGGTCAACAAGGACGCCGAGGCCCCGATCTTCGACCTCGTCGACTACGGCGTCGTCGGCGACCTCTTCGACGTCGTCCCGCAGCTCACCGAGGAGATCAACACCCGCAAGGGCTGAGTTTCCCGAGCTGTCCTGTCCGAGCAGTCCGAGGCCCCCGCGACCGTACGACCGGTCGCGGGGGCCTCGTCCCGTTCAGGGGCCGGTTCATCCCAGGGTCAACGAGGCCTGCACCGGCAGATGGTCGCTGGGGTACATCCCGTCGACGGAGAAGTTGTTGATCGCCGCCCAGTGTGTGGTCACCCCGGGCGAGGTCAGGATCCAGTCGATGCGCCGACCGCCGGGCTTGGGCGTCCGGTAGGCGGGGAACGTCCCGTACAGCGGACTGCGGGAGTCCGCCGTGTCCCAGGAGTCCACGAGCCCGTTCTCCAGCATCAGGTCGTACACCCGGTTGTCGTGGGCGGCCGAGTTGAAGTCGCCGGTGACGACGACGGGCAGCGACGGGTCCCACCGGGCGATCGTCTCGCCGATGAGCTTCGCGGAGCGCTCCCGGGCGTACTGGCTGACGCTGTCCAGATGGGTGTTGAGAACATAGAACTCCCGCCCCCCGTCGGCGAGATCGGCGAACTTCACCCAGGTCACCATGCGCAGCCAGTCCGCGCCCCAGGTGTTGGAGGCGATCGTGTAGGGGGTGTCGGACAGCCAGAAGTGGTCGAACTCGATCGGGTCGAGTCTGCGGGTGTCGTAGAAGACCGCCATGAACTCGTCCTTGCTGCCACCCCCGCGGCCGGTGCCGATCCAGTCGTAGTGCCCGCCGAGGTCCTTCTCGATCATGCGCACCTGCTGGTAGAGCCCCTCCTGGGTGCCGATGATGTGGGGGCGCTCGCGGCGCAGCAGTTCCCGCATCACCGGTCGCCGCACGGACCAGCGTGGTGTGTCGTCGACGACCGTCGCGAAGCGCACATTGAACGTCATGACGTTCAGGGCGCCCGGGTGCTCGCCGGCGACCGCGGGTTTGGACGAGCCCGCCGTGGTCAGCAGCGGCACGGCGATGGCGACGGCCGCCGCGGACTTGAGTCCTTGACGACGCGTCACTCCGACCTCTTTCGGCACGCGATCTCCTCCCCTTCGGATCAGGATGAACCTTGCACAGTGAATACGGAAGAAGATGCCGGGTCAGCAGTGATCAGGGGGAAGAGCTTGGGAAATCCCCTTTCGAGACGGTGTTGACCGGGGTGAAGACCGGAAGCTAGCTTCGCTCTACGGATTGTTGATTCCGCACTGCGGAAGACGGAGGGTGTGAAATGGGGCAGGGCCGACAGGAGAACGTGGCGACGAGTCTCGCGGGCGCCGTCAGCGAGGAGATCAGTGCCTCCCTCGCCCCCGTCGACGCGGAGCTGGAGCGCCGCTACCCGGGCGACCCGGGCACCCGTCAGCCCGTGCACACCGTCTACGTCCCCGGGGACACCTTCGCCGCCGACACCATCCGCTCCTGGGGCGACCAGGCCCTCGCGGCCCTCGACGAACACGCCCCGGACGCCGCCTCCTTCGCCGCCGTCCTCGGCCTCTCCGACGACCTCGCCGAAGCCGTCCACGACCGGGTCCGCGCCAAACTGGAGCGCGAGCCGATCGAAGACCTCCGCGTCGACTTCGAGGACGGCTACGGCCCCCGCCCGGACGCCGAGGAGGACGAGACGGCGGCCCGCGCGGCCCGGCTGATCGCCGAGGCGTACGAGAAGGGCACGGCGGCCCCGTACATGGGCATCCGCATGAAGTGCATGGAGGCACCGGTCCGCGACCGGGGCATCCGCACCCTCGACATCTTCCTCACCGGGCTGATGGAGGCCGGCGGACTGCCCGACGGGCTGGTCCTCACCCTCCCCAAGGTGACGTACGCCGAGCAGGTCAGCGCCATGGTCCGGCTGCTGGAGGAGTTCGAGAAGGCGCGTGGGCTCACTCCCGGCCGGATCGGCTTCGAGATCCAGATCGAGACCAGCCAGTCCATCCTCGCCACCGACGGCACGGCCACGGTCGCCCGGATGATCCAGGCCGCCGAGGGCCGCGCCACCGGCCTGCACTACGGCACCTTCGACTACAGCGCCTGCCTCGGCGTCTCCGCCGCGTACCAGGCCAGCGACCACCCGGCCGCCGACCACGCCAAGGCGATCATGCAGGTCGCGGCGGCGGGCACCGGCGTACGCGTCTCGGACGGCTCCACCAACGTCCTGCCGGTCGGCCCGACCGAACAGGTCCACGCCGCCTGGCGACTGCACTACGGTCTCACCCGGCGCGCCCTGGCCCGCGCCTACTACCAGGGCTGGGACATGCACCCTCGGCACATCCCGACCCGCTACGCGGCCGTCTTCGCCTTCTACCGCGAGGGCTACGAACAGGCCGCGGCCCGCCTCTCCCGCTACGCCAGTCGCACCGGCGGCGACGTCATGGACGAGCCCGCCACCGCCAAGGCCCTCAGCGGCTATCTGCTGCGCGGCCTGGACTGCGGCGCCCTCGACGTCGCGGAGGTGACCCGGGCGACGGAGGGACTGACCAAGTCTGACCTGGACGGCTTCGCCCGGCCCAGGCGTGCGGACCTGACGGCGTCGCCCAGGTAGCACCCCTGTCACAAGAGCGGCCACGATCTTCCGCTGTCACACCCGCCCCGTAGTCTGTACGGACACACGGGTGGGTCACAGGAACGGGGCAGCGGTGTCTTCGGGGGAGCAGGGACAGACGTCCGGACGGCCGGAAGAGCGGTCGGATGCACGGGCGGTGGAGCAGAAGGACGGGGCCGGCCGGCTGCTGGCCGGCCGCTACCGGGTCGTGTCCCAGCTCGGGCGTGGCGGCATGGGCATCGTCTGGCGCGCGGTCGACGAGGTCCTCGGCCGCGAGGTCGCCGTCAAGGAACTGCGTACGTTCACGGACGCCGCCGCACCCGAACTGGCCGCCCTGCGGCTGCGGATGCAGCGCGAGGCCCGCGCGGCGGCCCGAATACGGCACTCCGGAGTCGTCGCCGTGCACGACGTCGCGGAGATCGACGGCCGCCCGCTGATCGTCATGGAGCTGGTGGACGGCCTCTCCCTGGACGACGTCCTGCGCGAGCGCGGCACCCTGGACCCGCGCGAGGTCGCCCGGATCGGCGCCCAGGTCATGGACGCGCTGGCCGCCGCCCACCGCGTCGGCGTCCTGCACCGTGACGTGAAGCCCGGCAACATCCTGCTGGAGGACTCGGGCCGGGTCGTCCTCACGGACTTCGGCATCGCCACGATGGAGGACCCGGGCGACGGCTCGGCCACCCATCTCACCCGCAGCGGCGAACTCGTCGGCTCCCTGGACTACTTGGCGCCCGAACGGGCCCAGGGCAACGACCCCGGCCCCGCCTCCGACATCTGGGCCCTGGGCGCCACCCTGTACGCGGCCGTCGAGGGCGCCTCGCCCTTCCGCCGTACGTCGACCTGGTCCACGCTCACCGCGATCGTGGCCGACCCCGTCCCGGAACCCCGCCAGGCCGGTGCCCTGGGCCCGGTCCTGCAGTCGCTGATGGCCAAGCGCCCGGAGGAACGCCCGGACGCGGAGACGGCAAGGGGCCTGCTGGAGGCGGTCGCGTCGGCAACGAGCGGTGCCACGGACACGCCCACGACCGGGCTTCGACAGCACGGGGCTGCCGCAGCAGGGCCGCAGGTGGGGGAGGCGGCGGAGTCCGCCGCCCCGGCGGTCCCGTCGGGCTTCGGGCCCGCCGAACAGATTCCGCCCGCCCCCGAAGCCGCACAGCAACCGTCCCCCGGCTTCGGCCCGCCCGAGCCCACGACCTCCGGAGCACCAGGCAACGGCCCTACCGGGCCCAAGGCGACCCTCGTCGACCAGGACGCCGACCACCTCGCGGACCCGACCACCTTCGCCTCCCCGGCTCCCGCCTCCGCCCGACCCCGCCGCAGGGGACGCGCGCTGCTCACCGCCGCGGCCGTCACCGTCGCCCTCGCCGCCGGACTCACCGTGGCGCTGATCGGCGACGGCGACGACAGCGAGGCGAGCGACGGGCCCGTGGCGTCTCAGGAGAGCAAGGCCGGTACGCCCACCACGGGCACCGGCCGGTCCGACACGGATCCCTCCGTCACCCCGACGCCCACCGACAAGGGCGCCGGAAAGCCCCCGTCCCCGACGACGACCACCCCCAGCGCAGGGAACGACGCGACCCCGGTCCCGTCGCGAACCTCCGGAACCGACACCACGGGCGCTACCCCCGGAGCCTCGGACACGACCGATCCGAGCGACGGCGCGACCTCCAGCCCCACCACCGCGTGCGTGTCGGTCGGCGACGGCAAATACAACTGCTCGGTCTGGCGCACCGCCAAGTCCTACACCGCGTCCGGCACCCAGGTGGGCGTCCTCTACTCGGGCACCAACTATTTCTACTGCCAGCAGGACCTGGGCCGCCGCGAGACGTCCGGCGAGTGGACGAACACCTGGTGGGCGAAGACCGACGACGACAGCGGCAACGCCGATGTCTATGTCAGCGACGTCTACATCACGGGCGGCGCCAACGACGAACCGGTGCCCGGACTGCCGGTCTGCTGATCCCCCACATACGGCTCCAGACCGGACGCGACCACCAGCCCCTCCGCCGCGAACAGCCGGGTGCCCCGGTCGCACCGGTCCCGGTCGAAGCGGGCCCGCGTGCAGAACTCCTCGGGCGTGCCGCCGAACAGGTCCCTCAACCCCGGTGATCCGGCGAGGAGTTCGGTGAGCAGCGGGCGTTCTCCCGGATGGCGGCGCGGACTTCCGGACCCGTCGTGCAGCACTCCGCGCCGGTTGACGTAGGCGTACACGCCGGGCAGCCGCTCACCGGACTCCAACTCGACGGTCACGTCGGGGGAGGGCAGCCAGGCGCGGTCGTACGGGCCTGTCCGCACCGGCACTCCCTCGCTGGCGTCGATGACGGCGAGCTGGTCCGGGTCGAGCCAGGTGACGAACAACTCCCGTACGTTTCCAGGGGCGTTGAAGGGCAGGCGGAGACATACCCGAGCAGGCTCACATGGGCCGAGACACCGACCCCGATACCGGTGACCTTCGCCCGGGTCATCGGGAGCGGTGCGCGGATGCCGAACTCCGCCATTTTGTGCCGCAGTTGACCGGGGGAGGCGTTGGAGCCGACGGCGAGGACGGGCACGCGGCCGGGGAAGGGCGGAGCGCCGACGGGGAGCGGGAGGAAACGGTCGCCGTCCAGGACTCCGGACTCGGTCGGCCACACGCCCGGATAGGTGAGTGGGTGGTCGCGCGGGGCCTCGGCCAGGCCCAGGGACTCCAGGGTGCGCATCGGCGGCTCAGTCCGTCGGGGGCAGTTCCCCCGAGCCCCGGGTGATCAGACGGGTCGGGAGTTCGATGCGCTCCGGGGTGATCAGGGTGCCGTCCAGCTGGCGGAAGAGACGTTCGGCGGCCGTGCGGCCGAGCTGGGCCGCGTCCTGGGCGACGACCGTGACGCCCGGCTGGAGCAGGTCGGCGAGTTCGAAGTCGTCGAAGCCCACGAGGGCGACGGTCCGGCGCTGCTCGTTGAGGACCCGGACGACCGTGACCGTCACCCGGTTGTTGCCCGCGAAGATCGCCGTGACCGGAGCCGGCCCGGTGAGCATCTCCTCCGCCGCACGGCGCACCCGTTCCGGATCGGTGACGCCGAGCGACATCCACGCGTCCTCGACCGGTATGCCCGCGTCTTCCATCGCCGCACGGTAACCGCGCAGCCGCTCGGCGGCGGTGTGGATGCGGGGCATGTCGCCGATGAAGCCGATCCGGCGGTGGCCGTGCGCGATCAGATGGGCGACACCGTCGCGGGCGCCGCCGAAACTGTCCGACAGGACGACATCGGCGTCGATCTTTCCGGCCGGCCGGTCCACGAACACCGTGGCGACGCCCGCCTTCAGCTCGGGCTCCAGATAGCGGTGGTCGTCACCGGCCGGGATGATCACCAGCCCGTCCACGCGCCGTGCGCACAACGCCAGCACCAACTCCTGCTCGCGATCCGGGTCCTCGGCGCTCGACCCGTTGATCAGCAGGGCGCCGTGCGCCCGGGCGATCTCCTCGACCGCCCGGCTCAGGGGGCCGTAGAACGGGTCGGCGAGGTCCTCCAGGACGAGGCCGATGCTCGCCGTACTGCCCTTGCGCAGCACGCGCGCGCTGTCGTTGCGGCGGAATCCCAGCGCGTCGATCGCCTCCTGGACACGGCGTTCGGTCTCCGGGGTGACGCCCGGTTCGCCGTTGACGACACGCGAGACCGTCTTCAGTCCGACCCCGGCCCGTGCGGCCACATCCTTCATGGTCGGACGGTTGCCGTAGCGGTTCTCCGGGCGGCGGGCGGTGTCGGCCACGATGCGCTGTCCTGTCCTGATCGTCCATTGGGGATACATCGATCCGCAGGGACCGATATGTTCCGTCCGCGGAGATCCTCTGGATCATGTTGCGGTCCAGAGGATGTGTCGTTCCTGGGTATGTATGAGGATGTGGCGTCGAGCATAGAGCGTCTCTAGAACTCTGTGTGTGCCTGTGGTTTCCAGGCTTTTCGGGCGCGGCGTGGCCGACTGCGGTTGCCGTCCGGTGGTCCGAACCTCGGGGTGAGGGGGTGGACTTCGGTGGTGTGCAGGTGGTGGAAGCCGGTCCGCTCGGCGGCGCGGGTGCGTCGTCGACAGGTTCTGTGTGAGAGCCGCACCTGGCCGGACCGAGGAAGGTCTTCTTCGGTCCGGTGGGGTGCGGGTACTCCATGACCTGGCACCGGCCTGAATGCAGCCGGTGTCGTGGTGTCATGCCCCGCCGGACGCTGGACTGCCCCCGTGGCGGGGATGGTGGCGGGGACCGTACGCACGTCGGGCATACGGCGGGAAGTCTTGTGGCCCGGGGCCTGTTCGGTGGCGCGCCTAGTACCTCGGTCATGAGTGCCGGCTGGCCTGGTGGGGGTGGGGTGCCCCTTGACCGGAGTGGCCTTCGGCCCGTACGTGCGGGGCGGGGTCTGCTCCGCGTGGCGCTGGCGGCGAAGGCGGCGGGTGGTCTTCTTCGGGCGGCGCACCACGGCCACGGTGCCCTCCACAATGGTGCGGATACTGCGAACACCGGTGGCCCGGTCGGTGGTGGTGTGGGTCTGGGCGAGCAGGCCGCGGGAGACGATCCGGCGGGCGGCGGCGTGATCGCGGTCCATGGACAGCCTGCACCCGGCGCAGTAGGCCCACTTCCAGCCGCGCTCGTGCAGGCGGTCGGGGGCGGGGTGGTGGGTGAGACGCTGCAGGCAGTTGGGGCAGCGTTTGGAGGTGCCCCGGGCGGGCACGGCGACCACTGCGATCCCCGTCCTGGCCGCCAGATGCCGCATCGCTGCGGCCACGATGCCGCGTACTTGCCCCGAAAGGCGGGCGTTGCCTTTGCGGTGCCCGCGTGCTTCCAGTGTGGCCAGGTCTTCGAGGTAAATGACGCTCGCGCCGAGCGCGACGGCTTGGTCGACGGCCCAGCGGGCGGCCGACCAAGCCGTCGCGGCGTTCAGATGCCGGATGCGGGCACACACCCGCTCGTGTTCCGCATCCAACACCCCTACCCGTTGGAGGTGTTCACCCCAGGCTGGGTTTGGCGAGCTGAGTCCGTCGGCGAGCGCCTGATGGTGATCGCGTTTGGCGGCCAGGTGCTCGCGGTGGCCCCGCAGCCGGTGCAGTTTTGCGCTGAGGTCGGTGGCGTCGAAGATCAACGGGCGGCCGTCAGTGAGCACCCGGCGGCTCTTCCCCTCGCCGGTCAGGCGGCCCAGGGTGCCGGTGAGTAGGGTGTTGAGGCCCCAGTCGAAGCCGAGCGCCACCATATGACCTGTCGCTTTGGTGACTGCGGCGGGCCGGGAGTGGGGCAGGTCGACGGCGATCCTCCCGGTCGGGGTGGGGCGCAGGGTCGGGGTGTGCAGCACCGCGTCCGGCGCGATGGTGGCGGGCAGCCGGATGTCGATCACGTGCCAGGCCCACTCCCGCCCCGTGGCGGGGGCGGCGTGCAGGGGGAGTTTGACCCGCAACCGGGCGGTGACCGTATCCACCCGGGCCAGCGTGACCTGCTGGCGGTCCATCGCGGCAAGCAACACCTGCCCGGCCATCTGCGGCGGTCCCTCCAGCGCACACAGCCCGGCGGGCAGGCGCCCGTGCTCCGCCAGGTAGGCACGCACCTGGCGGGTGCGGTTGCGGATCTCCGCACCCGTCACACCGGCAGGCAGCTCCGCCCGCAGTGCCGTCCACTCCGCCTCGGTGCGCCGACCGGGATCAGCGGGCCACGTGGCCAGGACCGCGGCCACGATGCTGCGCCGGTGCAGGGCCAGGCGCAGAGTGCGTGCCGCGTACTCCTGCGCGCCCCGGCGCACCCGGTCGGACACATGCACCCCCGCCGGGGACGGCACGGCCTGCGGCCAGTTGAGGCGGCGCATCGCCATCCACCCCTTGGACGGCAAGGCCTCGCCCCGCCCGTCCACCCCGGCGGCCAGCACGTCCAGGGAATCCTCGTCCCACCGGGCGGCCACCAGAGCACTGGTCAGCTCCCGGCTCAACTCGGCCAGAAAACCCACCCGTTCCAGCAAGACCCGCTGCCCGACCCGCTCACCGGCGGATTCCAGGACGCCGCGGAAAGCGGTACACGTCGCCGTCGCCATCACCCTGCCCACCCCCGCCACCCCGCTCCCTCCCCATGCACCCGGTCACGTCCCGAAGCGGCCGCGCCCCGGCACTCCGATCGGTCCAACGATTGACCATCACACAAAGGCACGATCTCGTCCCGACCTTTGATCCACCCGAGAACTCCGCGCTTCGACGGTGTGGGAAGGTCACGAGCGTCAGCATCTGAGAAGAGCATCCGCCAGTAGGTGCTTTCGTGCTCGCGCCCCGTCGGTTGCCGACTGAGTGCGATTTGACCTTCAAGTTGGATGAACGTCGAGAATCGCGGTCATGGACGGCACCACGGAACTGTTGAGCATCAGCGCCTTCGCACGGCGCGTCGGGCTCGCCCCGAGCGCGCTGCGTTTCTATGACGACTGCCGCGTTCTGCAGCCTGTCCAGGTCGACGGGGCAACCGGTTACCGCTACTACAGCCCTGACCAGGAACCTCGGGCCCGCCTGGTGCGAAGTCTGCGGGAGGCGGATCTGCCGTTGGCCGACGTCACCGCGGTGCTCGAAGGTTCTGGGGAGGAAGCCCGCGCTGTGCTGGAGCGGCACCGGAGCAGGGTGCGAACTCAGACTCAGGCGGCTGATGCCACGATCGCGGCCGTTCTGCGTTCCCTCTCGGAGGCTGGTTCTCCGGCTTGGGTGCGAGTCGGTGGTGTGGAACTGGCCAGTGCGGCCCGTCAGGTCGCGCCGGCCGTCGGCCACGACGAACAACACCCGGAACTCGGGTGTGTCCTCGTCGAGATCGACGATGCCGAGGTCCGATTGGTGGCCACCGATCGCTACCGCTTCTCGATGCGCATCCTGACGCCAACTGCGATGGACGGGCCTTCCTGTCAATTCCTGATGGACGCGGCTGCCCTGATCGAGACCGGAGCGTGGGCTGCGCGTTTCGCCGAGGTGACCATCGAGATCGGACCGGACGGGGGCAGAGCATTCAGCACGTCCGGATCTCGCACCCTCCCGGTGGTCGACGGCCAGTTCCCTGCCTACCGCGAAATGCTCTCCGCCCTGGCTCTGCCTGAATGCCGTGTGATCGTGGACCGGACAGCGCTGCTCGCCGCCGCCTACAACTGCGGTGACACGCCAGGGATCACCCTGCGGCTCGGCGAAGACGAAGTTGTCGTTTCGCTGCCGGATCACTCCCGTGCCACTGTCCTGCCTGCCGTCTGCCAGGAGGACCTGCCGCTGAGGATCGGCTTCGACCCGGCCGTCCTGGCACCGGCTCTGGAAGCTGGCGTCGGCCCTGACGTTCTGCTGGAGATCTCCACCGTGACCCAACCGGTCGTCGTGCGCTCCGCGGACCAGGGCAGCTTCACCACCTTGGTCATGCCGATCGCCCTCGGCACCCACAGCTGACCGTTCCGCAACCCCTCAGACGCTCGCGCCCAAGGAGCCAAGATGGACCCCGAAAACGTCGTCCTGCAACTGTGCATGACGGGCATGCAAGCCGAAGGCGAAGGCCGGGAGGCCGACGCGCGCGAGCTGTTCCTGCAGGCATGGAAAGCCGCCGAGAACGACTACGACGCCTGCATAGCCGCGCACTACCTCGCCCGGCACCAGCCGACGCCGCAGGAGACACTGCGCTGGAACCAGGAATGCCTGACCCGCGCAGACCGGGTCGGGGACGACCGTGTCCGCGGCTTCTACGGCTCGCTCCACGGCAACATGGGCCGCGCCCACCTGGATCTCGGCCAGACCGATCAAGCCCGTAAGCACTTCGAGTCGGCGGCCGAGCACCTGGCCGACGTTCCGGCAGGTCCGTATGGGGAATGGCTCGTTCTTTGCATCGCCAGAGGGCTGCGGGCCACGGACGCGTCGGCGGGGCCAGCGGATGAAAACCCGATCCACGCACTCCTCATGCGACTTTGCGAACGTGCTGATCTCGAATCGCTGAGTCTGCTTCTCCCCGCCTGTATGAGCAGTCTCGGCAGGCCGGAGGACGAAGAACGCATCACGACCGCTCTGCGGATGCTCCACGCCGAACGCCGCCTTCCCGCTCCAGAGCAGACCGCTCTCAGCCAGGCGATCAAGCTGCGGTCCGCGGCGTAGGCCGTCCGTAGCCGTCCTGCCTGCTCACCGGGGGATTTGTGGCTGCCGTCCCGTCATGCATTAACGATCCGATCCGCACCCAGTTCCTTGCTTTTGGCCCGCATATGGAGCGACATCCGTGGGGGTGCCACAACCCGCGCATCAGTGACGCGGTGGTCTTCGACCGCTGGTGTGATGGACACCCTGCGCACGCTCGTCCTCGCCTGCTACGACTGCGTGATCAGCCTTGAAGTCGATCAGTTGTCCGCAGACGGCTGCATCACCAAGGCTCCTTCCGGTTGCGAGTGCGTCGACAAGAGTCCCGTCGACCGAGCAAACCAGGTCTGAAACGATCACAGTTGACGGACCGGTGCGGGGTACCCCTGGCCACCGTCCCAGCGCCGGCAAGTACCCGCAACCACACACTGTTGCCCGCCGCCCTCGACCACTTCACCGACCTGGCGACAGTGCTGGGGCCGCTGCCCGAGCACCCGTGCCTGAGCCTGGATGCCGGGTACGACCACAGCATGGTCTACCAAGACCTCCGGGCCAGAGGGATCACCAGCAGGATCGCCCAGCGCGGCGCGAAGCTCCCGATCCAAGCAGGCGGACGCCGGGTGGTCGAGCGAGCGAATTTCCTGGATGAACAACTTCGGAAAGCTCCGCCGCTGTACCGACAGACGACAAGCCCCAGTGGAGTTCTTTGTCGCCCTGGCCAGTAGCATCATCACCGTCCGCTGCCCGCCATGACGCGGCTGGACCGTCTGCCGCTGGGACATCCGTTCGCGGCACCGATGACCTACTGGCGGACGCCTTAAGCCCAACCCCAGCAGCTGAAAGCTCTGGACAACGTTGTCAGGTGCGGGGGACACTGTCCACCGTTGACTCCGGCCTGCGCCCCCACCAGCAGGCTGGCCTGCCCTTTTATCATGGTTTGACAGGGAGATCCCACACTGATGCACACCGACCTCGTGGCCGCGCTCGACATCGGCGGCACCAAGATCGCCGGAGCGCTGGTGGACGGCCACGGCCGGATCCTGCTGCGCGCACAGCGCCCGACGCCCGCACGGGAGGACGGCGAGACGGTGATGCGAGCCGTCGAGGAGGTCGCCGCCGAGCTGACCGCATCGCCGCTGTGGGAAGGCGCGACGGCCGTCGGTATCGGCAGCGCGGGTCCGGTGGACGCCTCCGCGGGCACGGTGAGCCCGGTGAACGTACCCGGCTGGCGCGGCTATCCGCTCGTCGAACGCGTCCGGGCCGTGACCGGTGGTCTTCCCGTCGAGCTGATCGGCGACGGGGTGGCGATCACGGCGGCCGAACACTGGCAGGGCGCCGCACGCGGCCACGACAACGCGCTGTGCATGGTCGTCTCAACCGGGGTCGGCGGCGGCCTGGTCCTCAACGGGCGGCTGCACCCCGGCCCCACCGGCAACGCGGGCCACATCGGGCACATCAGCGTCGACCTCGACGGCGAGCCCTGCGCCTGCGGCTCCCGTGGCTGTGTGGAGCGCATCGCCAGCGGCCCCAACATCGCCCGCCGCGCCCTGGCGGACGGCTGGCAGCCGGGCCCCGACGGCGACACCTCGGCCGCCGCCGTGGCCGAGTCGGCCCGGGCCGGCGATCCGGTCGCCGTCGCCTCCTTCGCGCGCGCCGCACAGGCGCTCGCGGCGGGCATCGCCGCCACCGCGACCCTGGTGGAGATCGACGTGGCCGTGATCGGCGGCGGGGTGGGCAAGGCCGGCGACGTCCTGTTCACGCCCCTGCGCGCGGCCCTGAAGACCTACGCGACCCTGTCGTTCGTCCAGCGCCTGGAGATCGTCCCGGCGCAGATGGGCACGGACGCGGGCCTGGTCGGGGCGGCAGCGGCTGCGTTGACGCGGAGGGTGGACGACGCGGCTGAGGCGAGCGTCTGAGGGGGCTTCTAGGGGGTGGGCGTCGGCCGGAACGGTCCTTCACTGGGCCGATGTTCGTCGCTCCTTTTCCCGGCCCGGCATTGACGTGTGCAGGGCGGGCGACGTGGCTGAGGTCAGCGTGGGGTGGGTGCGGGTGTCGGCCGGAGCGGTCCTTCACTGGGGCGATGTCCGTCGCTCCTCTTCCCGGCCCGGCGTTGATGCGTAGGGCGGGCGTACGGCATTTCTCCTCACGGGGGAGCAGCACGCCGCGGAGGACCTGGTCCAGTCGACGCTCGAACGGGTCTATGTGGCCTGGCGGAGAGTCG
>NZ_JBSFDA010000126.1:0-31154 GCF_053593675.1 Streptomyces sp. NPDC002156
TCTGGGGGCGCAGCCCCCAGGGGATGGGAACGGGTAAGGGCGGCGGGGGCGAGAACAACGAATCGCTGCCCCGCACCCTCCCCGCGCAACGATTCGCTCACCGACGCGCAACAGCCACTCCTTGTCCGGCCCAGCCCCCCACCCGTACCGTCTATTCGGCCCCCAGAAAACGTTCAGCACCTGCAAGGACCCCGCATGCGCACCGCCCTGCTCCAAAGCTCCGGCCGCCCCGGCTCCCTCGTCGGCAACCTCAAGGTGCTCGACGAGACCGCTGCCCGGGCCGCCGCAGCGGGCGCCGCGCTGCTGGCCGCGCCGGAGATGTTCCTCACGGGGTATGCCATCGGCGACGACATCGGACGCCTCGCCGAGCCCGCCGACGGCGACTCCGCCGACGCGGTCGCCGAGATCGCCTCGCGCCACGGCCTCGCGATCGCCTACGGCTACCCCGAGCGCGCCGCCGACCAGGTCTTCAACTCCGCGCAGATCGTCTCCGCCGACGGCACCCGTCTCGCCAACTACCGCAAGACCCACCTCTTCGGCTGCTTCGAACGCGACCACTTCACCCCGGGCGAGCAGCCCGTCGTACAGGCCGAACTGAACGGTCTCCGGGTCGGCCTCATGATCTGCTACGACGTCGAGTTCCCGGAGAACGTCCGCGCCCACGCCCTCGCCGGCACCGACCTCCTCCTGGTCCCGACGGCGCAGATGCACCCGTTCCAGTTCGTCGCCGAGTCCGTCGTACCGGTGCGGGCCTTCGAGAACCAGATGTACGTCGCGTACGTCAACCGGGTCGGCCAGGAAGGGGAGTTCGACTTCGTCGGGCTCTCCACGCTCGCCGGACCCGACGGGGTCGCCCGTGCCCGGGCCGGCCGCGGTGAGGAACTCCTCCTCGCCGACGTGGACCCCGTCCTCCTCGCCGCCTCCCGCGAGGCGAACCCGTACCTCCAGGACCGCCGCCCCGGGCTCTACGGTTCCCTCGTCTGAGTCTGACAATCCGAGCCCACCCCCTTACCTGCTTCACCCCGCAAGGAGTCCGTACCCCATGACGTCCACGGTGCCCACCGCCGTCCAGCACGCCGACGCGCAGCAGCCGCCGATCACCATGTTCGGGCCGGACTTCCCCTACGCCTACGACGACTTCCTCGCCCACCCGGCAGGCCTCGGGCAGATCCCCGCGACCGAGCACGGCACCGAGGTCGCCGTCATCGGCGGCGGACTCTCGGGGATCGTGGCCGCGTACGAGCTGATGAAGATGGGCCTCAAGCCCGTTGTGTACGAGGCCGATCAGATCGGTGGGCGGCTGCGGACCGTCGGTTTCGACGGCTGCGATCCCTCCCTCACCGCCGAGATGGGCGCGATGCGCTTCCCGCCCTCCTCCACCGCCCTCCAGCACTACATCGACCTGGTGGACCTGGAGACCCGGCCGTTCCCCAACCCCCTTGCGGAGTGCACCCCTTCGACCGTCGTCGACCTCAAGGGCGAGTCCCACTACGCCGAGACGGTCGACGATCTGCCGCAGGTCTACCGTGATGTCGCCGAGGCCTGGAGCAAGTGCCTTGAAGAAGGTGCCGACTTCTCCGACATGAACCGGGCACTGCGCGAGCGCGACGTTCCGCGCATCCGGGAGATCTGGGCCCGGCTCGTCGAGAAGCTCGACAACCAGACCTTCTACGGCTTCCTCTGCGACTCCGAGGCCTTCAAGTCCTTCCGGCACCGAGAGATCTTCGGGCAGGTGGGGTTCGGAACAGGTGGCTGGGACACCGACTTTCCCAACTCGATCCTGGAGATCCTGCGGGTCGTCTACACCGAGGCCGACGACCATCACCGCGGGATCGTCGGCGGTAGCCAGCAACTGCCGCTGCGGCTCTGGGAACGCGAGCCCGGGAAGATCGTCCACTGGCCGTACGGGACCTCCCTCGCAGCCCTGCACGTGAACGGCGTACCGCGCCCCGCCGTGACCCGTCTCCACCGCACGGCCGGCAACCGGATCACCGTCACCGACGCTGGCGGCGACATCCGTACGTACCCGGCGGCCGTCTTCACCGCCCAGTCCTGGATGCTGCTCTCGAAGATCGCCTGCGACGACTCGCTCTTCCCGATCGACCACTGGACCGCCATCGAGCGCACCCACTACATGGAGTCCAGCAAACTCTTCGTGCCTGTCGATCGGCCCTTCTGGCTCGACAAGGACCCCGTCACCGGGCGGGACTTGATGTCCATGACCCTCACCGACCGTATGACACGCGGGACTTATCTCCTCGACGACGGTCCGGACAAGCCGGCCGTCATCTGTCTCTCGTACACCTGGTGCGACGACAGCCTCAAGTGGCTGCCGTTGTCCGCGAACGAGCGGATGGAGGTCATGCTGAAGTCCCTCGGTGAGATCTATCCGAATGTGGATATTCGGGGGCACGTCATTGGTAACCCCGTCACCGTCTCCTGGGAGAACGAGCCCTACTTCATGGGTGCCTTCAAGGCCAACCTGCCCGGCCACTACCGCTACCAGCGGCGCCTGTTCACCCACTTCATGCAGGACCGGTTGCCCGCCGACAAGCGGGGCATCTTCCTCGCCGGTGACGACATCTCCTGGACGGCCGGCTGGGCCGAGGGCGCCGTCCAGACCGCGCTGAACGCGGTCTGGGGCGTCATGCACCACTTCGGCGGGACCACCGACCCGACCAACCCCGGCCCCGGTGACGTCTACGACGAGATCGCACCCGTCGAACTCCCGGAAGACTGACGGGAATCGGACTGATCAGATCCCGGCCGCCCGTGCCGCCTCGTACAACTCGGCGGCCAGGTCCTTGAGTTCGGCGGCGTCCCGCGGGGCGTCGCCGAAGTCGACGAAGAACTCGTCGAGGCCGATCTCGGCGTGGGCGGCGAGGTCCGTCACGATCTGGTCGATGCTGCCCTGGAAGGGCTGGCGGTCGGCGCCGTCGTACGCCTTCGCCGTGTAGGCGAGGTTCGCCCGCGCCGCCGTCTCGATCGGCCTCGTGCGGCCCTTCTCGGCGGCGAAGGCCTGCACCTGCTGCCACTGGGCGGCGAGTTGCTCGGCGCCCATGGCGACCGGGTTCCAGCCGTCGCCGCGTTCGACGAGCCGGGTCAGGGACTTCTTGCTCAGAGCGGGCAGGAATATCGGTATCGGCCGGGCGGGCTTGGGACCGACCACGGCCGGCGCGATCTTCGTCAGCCGGCCGTCGTACCGGACCGGGTCCGGGCCCCAGACCGCCCGGCATACGTCGAGGACCTCGTCCAGGACCTGGCCGCGCTCCGCGAACGGGGCGACTCCGGCGGCGGCGTACTCGTCGAGGGACCAGCCCGTGCCGAGGCCCGCCACCACCCGGCCGCCGCTCGCCGCGTCCAACGTGCCCAGGGCGCGGGCCAGTTGGAAGGGGCCGTGCAGCGGGGCGACCAGCACGCTGGTGCCGAGTCGCGCCCGCTCGGTGGCCGCGGCGGCCAGCGTCAGCGTCACCAGCGGTTCGGCCAGACTCCGGTACGCGTCGGGCCAGGGGACGCCCTCCATGCCGTACAGGCCCTGGGTCGCGGGCTCCGGGAACAGTGCGCGTTCGAACACCCAGAGGCTCTCGTAACCGATCTGCTCGGCCGTGCGTGCCACGTCCGGCACGTCCCGTCCGATCTCGTACTGGCGTGTTTGCGGTAGACCAAGACCCAGGCGTACGGCCATGCTCGTGCTCCTTTGCAAGAGACGCTCTCGCCGTCGAACGTACAAGGTTCATCTAGTTCTGGCGGAGGTCGTGCGCAGGAGTGGCCGGATCAGTCCGGTAGTGGCGTGAGGAGCATGCGGCTCGCGAAGCCGACCGCCGCGTCGAGACGGTCGGTGAACTCATCGGTGACATCGGGCAGTCGGCGCAGCGCCCACAGCGCGCGGGCCGCGGACCAGGTGGCGGCCCGGGCCCGTTCCATGCTCCACGCGCCGAGGAGATGGGTGAGCGGATCGGCGATCTGGAGGAGGTCGGGGCCCGGCATCAGCTCTTCGCGGACGCGCTCCTCCAGCGAGACGAGTAGATCGCCCACGCACTCGAACTCGTCCTCCAGGTCGGCCGGTTCGCAGTCGAGCGTACGACAGGCGTCCACGACGGCGAGCGCCAGATCGTGCCCGATGTGCGCATTGATGCCCGCAAGTGCGAACTGCAGCGGTCGTACGCCGGGATGGTGGCGGAACTGGAGCAACGGGCGCCAGCAGGCGGGCGCGTGGTCGTCCTCGGCGACCCGCAGATACCGCTCCGCGAACCGTACGTCCAGGGTGATCGCGGCCTTCGCGTCCGGGAACGCGCCGGCCTCCAGACGCCGGTCGAAGGCCTCCGTGACGGCGAGGTAGACACGGTTGAAGACCGCCAGTCCGTCGCGCGGCGGCAGCCGTGTCTCCAGCGCGCGCATCCGCGAGACGACCTGATCGACGGGTGTGGTGAACTGTTCCAATTGCACCATGAGGGCAGGGTCCCAGTCCTAGGCTGGCGCACGTGCCGCCGGGCCGGACGCTTCCCCAGAACGGGGGAACGCGCCCACCCGGGCCGAGGAGGGGGAGCTGTACGTGTCAGGCTTGCGCGCCCAACGCCTGGCCGCGCGCCGGGCCGAACGCAGGCGCGCCGCCCGGCGTTCCGTCATGGTCGCCGCCGCCTCGGTGGTGGTCGCCGTCGGCACCGCCACCGGGCTGCTGTCCGCGCTCGACGACGGCGGTGGCGGCTCCGACGAGGCCAGGCCCGAGCTGAGCAGCTCACCGCTGCTCGCCCCACTGCCCGCGGAGTCGTCGGCCTCGCCCACGCCGAGCGCCTCGAAGTCCCCGTCCCCGTCCGCCCGTACGACGGAGACACGGAAACCGAGCCGCACGCCCTCGCCCACGAGTCCCGCGAGCACGGAGCCCGAGGCGAAGCAGGCGCCCGCCCCCGCGTCCGTACGCCTCTACCGCCACCCCGACTCCCAGGTTCTCGACTGGGTCCGTGCCCACCGCGACGATCCGCGCCGCCCGGTCATCGAGGCGGAGATCGCCGACCGTCCGGCCGCGGTCTGGTTCGCCGACTACTCGCCCTCGACGATCGCGGCCCGGGTCCGCGCGGTCACCGCGGGTGCGGCGGCCTCCGGCCGGGTCCCGGTGGTGGTGCCCTACGCCGTCCCGGACCGCGACTGCGGCGGCGCCTCCCAGGGAGGCGCACCCGACCTCGCCGCGTACGACGGCTGGATCGACGCCTTCGCGGCGGGCCTCGGCTCCGACGAGGTCATCGTGATCCTGGAGCCCGACTCGATAGCCCTGGCCAACTGCCTGTCCACGGCCCAGCGCACCGCCCGCTTCGCCTCACTGGCCCGCGCGGGCCGCGTCCTCAAGGCCGCCGACCCCAACGCCCGCGTCTACTACGACGCCGGCCACTCCGGCTGGAACGCCCCCGCCAAACAGGCGACCCTGCTCCGCCAGGCGGGCGCCGCCTCGGCCGCCTCCTCCGACGGCGTCTTCAGCAACGTCTCCAACTTCCACACCACGGCCGACGAGATCGCGTACGACCGACAGATCCTCGACGCCCTCGGCGGCCCCGCCGGCCTGGGCGCCGTCATCGACACCAGCCGCAACGGCAACGGCGCCCCGCCCGACGGCGAGTGGTGCGACCCGGCCGGCCGAAAACTCGGCCGCGCCCCGACCACGAACACGGGCGAGGCCCGTATCGACGCCTACCTGTGGGTCAAACTCCCGGGCGAATCGGACGGCTGCAAGGGCACCCCCGGCACGTTCACGGCGTCATACGCCTACGACCTGGCACGCTGAGCTGCAACTACTTCAGTGACATGGTCGCGGAACCGCGTATCAGCGACGGGGCGCCGGTCAGTTGGCACCCACCGTGCGCTTCCCGGCGGGGCACCCCTTGGCTCGCCCCGTGGAGCGGCGGCCGGTTCAGGGCAGGCGGGGCGGGTTGGACGGGCGCGAAGCGCTCTCCTAGGGGCGCGGGGAACTGCGCGACCAGCCCCCACCGACCCGCAGCCAAACGAATCTGGACGGACAGGGTCTTCAGGGGCGCTCGGGAGCCGTCGCGGTTGACGGTGTGCAGCGCGCCTGCGAACCCGGGCCCCGTTCGCTCGGCCCGGCGCAGGTGCCACGCGGACGTGCGCGGTGCCGCCGCCGGTTCAGGCCCTGCGCTCAGGCACCACCGCGCTGGGCGGCCCGACCTTCGGGCGGTCCCGGTCGCCCGTGCGCAGTACCCCCGCGAACCCGGTGAGCCCGCACGCCAGCACGGTGACCAGCCCGAACGACACCACCAGGCTCGTCGCCTGGGCCAGCGTCCCGATCGCGCTCGGTGCGACCAGGCCCGAGGTGTACGTGATGGTCGCGACGCCCGCGATGGCCTGGCTGGGGTTGGGACCGCTGCGGCCCGCCGCCGCGAAGCACAGCGGGACGACCACGGCGATGCCGAGACCGAGCAGCGCGAAGCCCGTCATCGCCGTGGCGGGATGTTCCGCGACCACGATGAGCAGGCCACCGGCCACGGCGAGGGCGCCGCTCGCGCGGACCGTGCGTACCGAGCCGAAGCGGTTCACGACCGCGTCGCCGACGAGCCGGGCCAGCGCCATCGTCAGCATGAAGCCGGTCGTGGAGGCCGCCGCGAGACCGTCCGAGGTGCCCAACTCGTCCCGTAGGTACACCGCGGACCAGTCCAGGCTCGCGCCCTCCGCGAACACCGCGCAGAACCCGATCGCGCCGATCAGCAGCGCCGACTTGGGCGGCAGCGCGAACCTCGGGGGCGGCTCCTCGTCCTCGGTCGGGCGAAGGTCGAGCACCCAGCGGCAGGCGACCAGACCGAGCAGCGTGAGCGTCGTCGCCGCGAGCGCGTGATGGAGGCGTGCGTCCGAGCCCAGGTGTGCGGCGAGTGTTCCGCCCGCCGCTCCGACCAAGGCGCCCGCGCTCCACATGCCGTGCAGGCCGGACATGATCGACTTGCCGAGGCGGTTCTCGATCTCGACGCCCAGCGCGTTCATCGCCACGTCCGCCATACCGGCCGTCGCGCCGTAGACGAACAGCGAGAGGCAGAGTGTGGGGAGGTTCGGGGACAGCGCAGGCAGCACCAGCGCCAGCGTCCAGAGGGAGATCAGTCCGCGCAGCGCCGTACGGGCGCCGAAGCGGTGGCTGATCCGGCCCGCGAGCGGCATCGCGAGGGACGCGCCCAGCGCGGGGAACGCCAGCGCCAGCCCCAACTGGCCCGCGCTGACCGAGGCATGGTCCTGAATCCACGGCACACGGGTCGCGAACGAGCCGGTGACGGCGCCGTGCACGGCGAAGACGGCGGCCACGGCGTACCGGGCGCGCTTCACCTCGTGTCGTTCGTTCAGCACTGAACTCATTCTGCGGCCTCTCCCCGGATCGGCTCCCCGCCCGTGTTCTGAGCTGCGTCGCGGAGGCTCCGCCGCGCGCTGCCGTAAACTATCAGGAACCCTGCCTGATAGATAGCGAGATATCGGCCGTCCGCAGCGGGAACGGCCCCGCCGATCTGGAAGGATCTCGGCATGCCCGCATCCCCGAGCACCGCCCGGGCCATCAACGACCGGCTCGCCCTGCGTCTGCTCCAGCAGGAGGGCCCGCTGACGGCCGGGCGGCTGAAGCAGCTCACCGGCCTGTCCCGGCCGACGGTCGCCGACCTCGTCGAACGCCTCACCGCCGCCGGCCTGATCACGGTCGTGGGGGAGTCGGGGGAGCAGCGGCGCGGACCGAACGCGAAGGTGTACGGGATCGTCGCCGACCTCGCCCACCTGGCCGCCCTCGACATCCGTACCGAAGGCGTCTCCGTCGTCGTCGCCGACCTGCTGGGCGAGGTGCTCGCCGAGGCGTCCGTGCCCATCGGGGACGACACCGGCACCGGCCCCGCCGTCGAACAGGCGGTCGCTCTCGTCGAGCGGGTGGCGAAGGAGGCCGGCGCCGAGCGACTGCACACGGTCGGGATCGGCGCCCCCGGCCTGATCGACCCGGCGACCGGCGAACTCCGGAACTCCACGGGCCTGCCCGAGTGGCACCGCAGACTCGTCGCCGCGCTCCAGGAGCGGCTTCCCGAGGCGCGCGTGATCGTCGAGAACGAGACCAACCTCGCCGCCCTCGCCGAACAGCGCGACGGCGCCGCCCGCGACCGGGACACCTTCGTGCTGCTGTGGCTCGGCCACGGCACCGGCGCGGCCGTGGTCCTCGACGGCACCCTGCGTCGGGGGGTCTCCGGCGGCACCGGCGAGATCGGCTTCCTGCCGGTGCCGGGGACGGGACAGCTGCCGTCGGCGACGGACTGCGAGGGCGGCTTCCACTCCCTCGCCGCGGCGGCGGCGATCGGCCGACTCGCGGACGCGCAGGGCGTGGTGGCCGACGCCGGCGCTCATGAGCCCCACGCGGCGGCCCTGGTCCGGGCGGCCGTCGCGGACCCCGGAACCCCGGCCCACGCCCGTTTCCTCGACGTCCTCGCCGACCGCGTCGCGATCGGCGCCGCGTCCGTCGTCGCCGTCCTCGACCCGGGGTGTGTGGTGCTGGGCGGCGAGATCGGCCGGGCGGGCGGTGACGTACTCGCCGCCCGTGTCGAGGAACGGCTCGCCAGGATGTCGCCCCTCCCGGCGGAGGTGCACGCGAGCGCGCTGGGCGGTGGAGCGGTGTTGCGCGGGGCGCTGCTGACGGCGCGGGAGGGTGCCCAGGACGTGCTGTTCGGGGCCTCGGCCAGGTGAGGCATGGGGGCCCGGCGGCGGGCAAGGGCCATCTTCACCGCCGCCGGTCCGGCACCGACGGTAGGAGGTCCGGACCTTGACGGTCAATAGGTATGGACCAATTGCGTGGCCTGGTCGCCCGCCCCTCACCTGCCGCTTGTCGCCCGCCACTTATTCCCGTCACTGCTTGTGAGCCAGTCCACACAACTCACCCGCATGGACCACCATGCGGCGTGGCACACTGGCCTGTAACAGAAGCAGCGCACTCCGGGGTCGGTGAAAGTCCGAACCGGCGGTTATAGTCCGCGACCCGTCCGCTCAGCGTTTTGGCGGCCGGTTGACCAGGTGGAATTCCTGGACCGACGGTTAAAGTCCGGATGGGAGGCAGTGCGCGGCGAGCGGGCATTCGTGCGCGCCGCCGTACCGCTCGGTCATGGGCCGAGCTGCGTCCGGCGTCGCTCCCGGTGTTTCCGCTCGTTCACAGCTGTCGTCATCGACAGGCCCCGGAGTCCGTGCCCGAAGAGGCAGGGAGGACCCGGGAAGTGTTCACCGGAATCGTCGAAGAGCTGGGCGAAGTCACGGCCGTCGAGAACCTCGGCGATGCCTCACGCTTCCGGCTCCGTGGCCCCGTAGTCACCGAAGGCGCCCGCCACGGCGACTCCATCGCCGTCAACGGCGTATGTCTCACCGTCGTCGAACACGAGGGCGACGAGTTCACCGCCGACGTCATGGCGGAGACCCTCGACCGCTCCAGCCTGGGCGTTCTCGCCGTCGGCTCCTGCGTCAACCTCGAACGCCCCATGGCCCTCGGCGCCCGCCTCGGCGGCCACATCGTGCAGGGCCACGTCGACGGCACGGGCACGGTCCTCGAACGCAAGCCGTCCGAGAACTGGGAGATCGTCAAGATCTCGCTCCCCGCCGACCTCACCCGCTATGTCGTCGAGAAGGGCTCCATCACCGTCGACGGCATCAGCCTCACCGTCGTCGACGCGGGCCCCGACTACTTCACCGTCAGCCTCATCCCCACCACCCTCGATCTGACCACGCTCGGCCGCAAGCAGCCCGGCGACCCGGTCAACCTCGAGGTCGACGTCATCGCCAAGTACGTCGAGCGGCTGCTCGGGCCACAGGGGGCGGCGAAGTGAACTGGCTGAACACCGAGGCGTTCACCCTCCTCGACCAGCACATCCTCTGGTCGGACATGATCGGCAACATCCTCGGCCTGGTCGCCCTGGCCCTCGGCTGGCGGCGCTCCATCCTGAGCTGGCCCGTCCAGTTCCTGTCGGGCCTGGTCCTCTTCGGCGCCTTCTACGGCCATCTCACCGGCAGCGCGGGCAAGCAGGTCGTCGTCATGCTCGTCGCCGGCTACGGCTGGTGGCAGTGGAACCGCCGCAAGAGCGAGGGCGGAGACGGCCACATCACCCCGCGGTTCGCCACCTGGCGCGAGCGCGGTGCGATGATCGGCGCCGCCGCCGTCGGCACGGTCGCCGTGGCCCTGCTCTTCAAGGCCTACCCCACCCTGTCCTGGGACCCCTGGCCGGACGCCTACATCTTCGTCGGCACCATCGTCGCCATGTACGCCCAGGCGCGCGGCATGGTCGAGTTCTGGTTCGCCTGGCTCCTCGTCGACCTCGTCGGCGTCCCCCTCAACTTCGCCAACGGCTACGCCTTCTCCGGCTTCGTCTACGTCATCTACGGCGCGCTCGTCCTGTGGGGCATGCGCGACTGGTGGCTGCGCTCCCGCAAGGAAACGCGGCCCGTCCTGGAAGGAGCGCCCGCATGAGCACGGCACCCATCCTCTACAGCACCGACAACATCGAGGACTGGTCCCTCGACCCGATCGAGCAGGCCATCGCGGACATCGCCGCCGGCCGCCCGGTCGTGGTCGTCGACGACGAGGACCGGGAGAACGAGGGCGACCTCGTCATCGCCGCCGAGAAGGCGACCCCCGAGATCGTCGCCTTCATGATGAGCGAGTGCCGCGGGCTCATCTGCGCCCCCATGGAGGGCGACGAGCTGGACCGGCTCCGGCTGCCGCAGATGGTCGACGACAACACCGAGTCGATGAAAACCGCGTTCACAGTGTCGGTCGACGCGTCTGCCGTTCACGGTGTGAGCACCGGTATCTCGGCCTCCGACCGCGCCACCACGCTTCAGCTCCTCGCGGGCGGCGACGCCGGTGCCGACGACTTCGTCCGCCCCGGCCACATCTTCCCGCTGCGCGCCAGGCCCGGCGGCGTGCTCGTCCGCAACGGCCACACCGAGGCCGCCGTCGACCTCGCCCGCCTCGCGGGGCTGCGCCCGGCCGGCGCGATCGTCGAGATCGCCGGCGAGGACGGCCGGATGCTGCGGCTGCCCGAGCTGATCCCCTTCGCCCGCAAGCACGGCCTGACGATCATCTCCATCGAGGACCTGATCGCCTACCGCAAGAGCGCCGAGCCCACCGTCCGCCGCGAGGCCGAGACCCGGCTCCCCACCGCCTTCGGCACGTTCACGGCGTACGGCTACCGCTCCACCGTCGACGGCGTCGAGCACGTCGCCCTCGTCCACGGCGACGTCCGAGCCGACGACGGCGAGGACGTCCTGGTCCGCGTCCACTCCGAATGCCTCACCGGCGACGTCTTCCACTCCCTGCGCTGCGACTGCGGCCCCCAACTGCAGACCTCCCTGGAACGCATCCGGGACGAGGGCAGGGGAGTCGTCGTCTACCTGCGCGGCCACGAGGGGCGCGGCATCGGACTGCTGTCCAAGCTCCGGGCGTACGAGCTTCAGGAACAGGGCCGCGACACCCTCGACGCCAACCTGGAGCTGGGCCTGCCCGCCGACGCCCGGGACTACGGCGCCGGCGCGCAGATACTCCAGGACCTCGGCGTCCGCAGCGTGCGCCTGATGACGAACAACCCCGACAAGACCGACGCACTCGTCCGGCACGGCATCGAGGTCACCGACCGCGAGCCGATGCCCGTACAGGCGGGCGAGCACAACCTCCACTACCTGCGCACCAAGCGGGACCGGATGGGACACGACCTGCCCTGGCTGGACACGACCCCCGTGTCCCCCTGCGGCAACCAGTAAGAACAGCACGACAGGTTTTCAAGGTTCAGAGGAGAGACGTGAGCGGCAAGGGTGCACCGGAGCTGTCCGTAAGCAATGTGGGTGACTTCAGGGTCGCCGTCATCGCGGCCCAGTGGCACGAGAAGGTGATGGACGGTCTGGTGGACGGCGCCCTGCGCGCCCTGCGCGACCTGGGCATCGACGAGCCGACCCTGCTGAGGGTCCCCGGCAGCTGGGAACTCCCGGTCGTGGCCAAGGTCCTGGCCGGGCGGGGCTACGACGCGATCGTCGCGCTCGGCGTCGTCATCAGGGGCGGCACTCCGCACTTCGAGTACGTGTGCCAGGGCGTCACCCAGGGCCTCACCCAGGTCTCGGTCGACACCGGCGTCCCTATCGGCATGGGTGTGCTGACCTGCGACACCGAGGAACAGGCCCTCGACCGGGCGGGTATCGCGGGCTCCAACGAGGACAAGGGACACGAGGCGGTGACGGCGGCCGTGGCGACGGCCGCCACCCTCCGCTCAGTATCCGAACCGTGGCGTTAGGCCGGTCGGCGCAACGCGTAAAGTGGGCGTCACCATGTCCAATAAGACGTTCGAGGAGCTGTTCACCGAGCTCCAGCACAAGGCCGCCACGGGCGACCCCGCCACCTCCCGCACCGCTGAACTGGTCGGCAAGGGCGTCCATGCCATCGGCAAGAAGGTCGTAGAAGAGGCCGCCGAGGTCTGGATGGCCGCCGAGTACGAGGGGAAGGAAGCAGCCGCCGAGGAGATCTCGCAGCTGCTCTACCACGTCCAGGTGATGATGGTCGCCCGCGGAATCTCGCTGGACGACGTGTACGCCCACCTGTAAGCATCCCCGCACCTGTTCGCCGTAAGACATCACACGAAGGAAGCCGACCTCATGCTGCGCATCGCCGTCCCCAACAAGGGTTCCCTGTCAGGACCTGCGGCGGACATGCTGCATGAGGCCGGCTACCAGCAGCGCCGCGAGTCCAAGGAACTGCGCATCGTCGACCCGGAGAACGAGGTCGAGTTCTTCTACCTCCGCCCCCGCGACATCGCGATCTACGTCTCCTCCGGCCGCCTCGACATCGGCATCACCGGCCGCGACCTGCTCATCGACTCCGGGGCCAGCGCGGAGGAGATCCTCCCGCTCGGCTTCGCCCGCTCCACCTTCCGCTTCGCCGGCAAGCCCGGCACCGCGGCAGGTATCGAGGACCTGGCCGGTCTGACCGTGGCCACCTCGTACGAGGGGATCGTCGCCAAGCACCTGGCCGACCACGGCGTCGACGCCTCCGTCGTCCACCTCGACGGCGCCGTCGAGACCGCGATCGAACTCGGTGTCGCCGGGGTCATCGCGGACGTCGTCGAGACCGGCACCTCACTGCGCAACGCGGGTCTGGAGGTGTTCGGCGAGCCCATCATGAAGTCCGAGGCGATCGTCATCCGCCGGGTCGGCGCGGAGGCCGACGAGCCCAAGGTCCAGCAGTTCCTGCGCCGCCTCCAGGGCGTCCTGGTCGCCCGGACGTACGTGATGATGGACTACGACTGCCGCGTCGAGCAGCTGGAGAACGCCGTCGCCCTGACACCCGGTCTGGAGTCGCCGACGGTCTCCCCGCTGCACAACGAGGGCTGGGTCGCCGTCCGCGCGATGGTCCCCGCCAAGGAGGCCCAGCGGATCATGGACGACCTCTACGACATCGGCGCCCGCGCCATCCTGACCACGGCCATCCACGCCTGCCGCCTCTGAGACACGGGAAGCGACCGACACCGTGAGCGACAGGGACCGTACGCCGATGCAGGATCCGCCCACCGCACCCGTTCCACCCGCCCTGCCCGCGCTGCCCGTCACTTTCCGGCCGGGCCGCACCCGGGCCGTGCTGGTCAGCGCGAGCGCCGCGATCTTCGTCGTCATCACGACGATCTCGCTGCTCCTGGAGAAGCTCAGCCCCGGCGAACGCCTCAGCTTCGTCTTCACCGGCGCGCTGCTGTCGTCCGTGCTCCTGCTGCTGTCCCGGCCGAAGGTGGTCGCCGACGAGGCCGGGGTCACGGTCGTCAACATCGCGAGCAAGAGGCGTCTGGACTGGGCGGAGATCCTCCGGGTGAACCTCCGTTCGGGCGACCCCTGGGTGTTCCTCGACCTCAGCGACGGGACGAGTCTGCCCGCGCTCGGCATCCAGCCCGGCATCTCCAAGCAGCGCGCCATCGACGACGCGCGTACCCTGCGGGCGCTCACCGAAGCGCGCTCTGCGGGCGACCCCGAGCAAGATCAGGGCTGACTCAGGGCCGTCCACCCTGCCGCACAGGCCCCTGTCTTGATTAATCTGTTGGCGGAGGCGTTTTCGTGCGCCTCCGCCACTGATGTTCCCCCCGGTCTTCAGAGGCCCCCTGCTACCCGAGGAGTGACTCCCTCCAGCGATGGACGGATCGTCCTGTAGTACCTGCGCCGCCCCCTCCCGACATATCGAGGCGGCGGCATCATGACCACCCCCCTGCTACTCCTGGCTGCGGCATTCCTGCTGATCCTGGCCAACGGCTTCTTCGTGGCGGCCGAGTTCGGCCTCGTCACGGTCGAGCGGCCGGAAGCGGAGAAGGCCGCCGCAGAGGGCGACCGACGGGCCCGTACGGTCGTCGACTCCCTCAAGGAGCTGTCCTTCCAGCTCTCCGGCACCCAACTCGGCATCACCATCACCTCCCTCGTCGTCGGCATGCTCGCCGAACCGGCGCTCGCGGAGCTGCTGCACGGCCCGTTCACCGCGATCGGTCTGCCCGAAGGGGCTGTCCCGAGCGTCTCGGTGATCGTCGGCATGCTGCTGGCCTCGGCCGTGCAGATGGTGATCGGCGAACTCGTGCCCAAGAACTGGGCGGTGTCCAAGCCGATGCAGGTCGCCCGCTTCGTGGCCGGCCCGCAGTACGCCTTCTCCCGCCTCTTCCGCCCGGTCATCGCCGGGCTCAACTCGGTCGCCAACCGGCTGGTCAGGCTCCTGGGCGTCGAACCCACCGCCGAACTGGCCTCGGCCCGCACCCCCGGCGAACTGGTCTCCCTGGCCCGGCACTCGGCCCAGGCCGGCGCCCTCGAACAGGACACCGCGGACCTCTTCGTACGGACGCTGTCGCTGGCCGACCTGACCGCGCAGCACGTGATGACCCCGCGCGTGCGGGTCAGCTCGCTGCAGTCGTCGGCCACCGCCGAGGACGTCGTCAACCTGACCCGGGCCACCGGCCTGTCCCGCTTCCCCGTCTACCGGGAGCGGATCGACGAGATCGTCGGCATGGTCCACCTCAAGGACGCCCTCGCGGTGCCCGCGGCGGACCGGCTGCGCACCCCCGTCGGCCAGATCGCCCAGTCCCCGCTCCTGGTCCCCGAAACGCTCCCGGTGCAGCCGCTGCTCGAACTGCTGCGCAGCCAGCAGCCCATCGCCGTCGTCGTCGACGAGTACGGCGGTACGGCGGGCGTCGTCACCCTGGAGGACATCGTCGAGGAACTCGTCGGCGAGGTCCGCGACGAGCACGACGACCAGGACGTCCCCGAACTCGCCGCGGCCCCGGCCGACGACGGCCGCCCCGCCTGGGACGCCGACGGCAGCTGCCGGGTCGACATCCTCCAGCGCATAGGCCTCGACGTGCCGGAGGGCCCGTACGAGACGGTCGCCGGCCTCGTCGCCGACCTGCTGGGCCGGATTCCGGTCCCCGGTGACCGGGCCGAACTGCCGGGCTGGCGCCTCTCGGTCCGCCAGGTCGGCCACTACCGGGCCGAGCGGGTCCGTCTGATCAGGACAGAGGGCAGCAAGCAGTCGGCCGACCTCGTGGTGGAGGCGGCCCGATGAGCGTGCTCCAACTTCTCTTCGCCCTTCTCCTCGTCCTCGCCAACGGCTTCTTCGTGGGCGCCGAGTTCGCCCTCGTCTCCGTCCGCCGCAGCCAGATCGAACCGCTCGGCACGGCGAGGTCCCGTCAGGTGCTGTACGGCCTGGAGCGGCTGCCGCAGATGATGGCCGCGGCCCAGTTCGGTATCACCGTCTGCTCGCTGACCCTGGGCGCGGTCGCCGAACCGACGGTGGCCCACCTGCTGGAGCCGGTCTTCAAGGCGGCCCACTTGCCCGAAGGCATGATCCACCCGCTGGGCTACGTCATCGCGCTCGCGGTCGTGGTCTTCCTCCACCTGGTCATCGGGGAGATGCTCCCGAAGAACCTCGCGATGGCGGCGCCCGAGAAGACGGCGCTGTGGCTGAGCCCGGGGCTGGTGGCTTTCGCCCGCTTGTGCAGGCCGGTCACGGTGGGCCTGGGCGCCTGTGCCCGCCTGGTCCTGAAACTCTTCCGCGTCGAGCCGAAGGACGAGGTAGAGGCGGTCTTCACCAGCGAACAGCTCAACCGCCTGGTGGAGGACGCGGGCCAGGCCGGGCTGCTCGACCCCGGTGAGCAGGAACGCCTGGAGGACGCGCTGGAACTGGGCTCCCGCCCGGTCACGGACGTCCTCCTCGACCGCGAGTCCCTGGTGACGGTGGGCCCGTCGGTCACGCCGGGCCAGGTGGTCGCCCTCACGGCTCGCACGGGCTACTCCCGCTTCCCGGTGGTCGCGGAGAACGGCGCCTTCATGGGCTACCTGCACGTGAAGGACGTACTGGACGTGGAGGACTCGGAACGGGCGGTGCCGCAGCACATCTGGCGGTCCATGACGACCCTGCGCTCGGAACTCCCGCTGGACGACGCGTTGACGGTGATGCGCCGGGCGGCGACCCACCTGGCGCAGGTGGCGGACGCGTCGGGGCGGGTGATCGGCCTGGTGGCGATGGAGGACGTGCTGGAACTCCTGGTGGGCGAGGTACGAGACCCGGCGCACCGTCAGCCACCGCCGGTGCGGAAGGTCACGGAGCCTAGGGCGGAGGCACAGGAGGAGGCGCTGGCGAGCTAGGCGCTCTGCGGGACGGGCGGGTTGTTTGGCCGCGGGCCCGGTGGGGGCTGGTTGCGCAGTTCCTCGCGCCCCTGAAAGACCCGTCCGTCCCGATTCGTTTGGCTGCGGGTCGGTGGGGGTTGAGCGCGCAGTTCCTCGCGCCCCTGGAGGGGCGCCCCGGCCGGCCCGAGTCCGACAGGCACCGCGCGCCACTCGCCCGGCTGCGGGCCCGGTGGGGGCTGGTCGCGCAGTTCCTCGCGCCCCTAAGGGGGCGCCCCTGCTGGCCGGAGTTCGCAGCAGCGAGCCGCGCGGCCAGCTTGCCCGGCGGCTCCCGCCCGACCCGCCTAGCTGCGGCCATGCGCACCGCTGGACGGTTCCCACCCTGGCAGCTCCGGCCCAACCGCCCAGCTGCAGGCGTGCGCACCGCTGGACGGTGCCCGTCCAACCCGCCCAGCTGCAGGCATGCGCGTCGTTGGGCGGTGCCCGTCACCCCACACCCAGCTGCGGGCATGCGTGCCGCTAGGGGCGGCTCCCGTCCCACCGAGAGCGGCACCCCGTACAGCGCCGGGCTGCGCGACCCACCCCCCCCCGCCCCAGCCAAGTGGAACCGTGGTCAGAGGGCCGATGGGTCCTGTGGGCCCCTGCCCGACAGGACCTCGCCGTATGCCTGCATCAGGTCCGGGAGGCGCAGCGTCGACAAGTCGTCCCGGGTCAGCATTCCTGGGTACACCGACAGCCGCAGATCCCTGTACGCGCAGCTCTTCTCGTACAGCGTCCGCAGGAACCGCCCGTTGCCCAACTCGTCGATCCACCCCTGGTCGACGACATGCCCGGCGATCGACCGCAGCTCGTCCAGCGCCTCCTCGTCCCACACATCCCCGTTCTCCGTCGCCAACACCTCCCCGATGGAGGTCAGTTCGAGCGGGCGGTAGGAGGGGAAGTCGACGCGGGTGGTGAAGCGGGACGACAGTCCGGGGTTGGCGGCCAGCAGTCGGTCCATGCCCTCCGGGTAGCCGGCCAGGATCACCACCAGGTGGTCCCGGTTGTCCTCGGCCCGCTTCAGCAGCACCTGCAACGCCTCGTCCCCGTACGCATCCCCCTTGCCGTACCCGGAGTTGGAGAGCGAATACGCCTCGTCGACGAACAGGACGCCCCCGATCGCGGAGTCGATCAGCTCGTTCGCCTTCACGGCCGTCTGGCCGAGATACTCGCCCACCAGGTCCGCCCGCTGCGCCTCCACCAGGTGATCGCCGCCGAGCAGACCGAGCGCGTAGAACACCCGCCCGAGGATCCGAGCCACCGTCGTCTTGCCGGTGCCCGACGGGCCCGAGAAGACGAAGTGCCGTTTCGGCGGCTGGACCGGCAGCCCCTGCCCCGCCCGCAGCCGCGCCATGTTCAACTGGGCCGAGAGCGCCTTCACTTGGCGCTTCACCGGCTCCAGGCCCACCATCCGTTCCAGTTCCGCCAGAGCTTCCTCAAGCAGTGCCGGGTCCGTCGGACCGGTCGGCAGCGGCTGCACAGGCAGCGCCGCCTTCTCTCGCACCGAGTCCGTCGCCGACGGCAACGGGGCTCCGGGCGGCGGGAGTTCGGGCTCAGACAGCTTCAGGTCACGGCCCTCGCCGCCGAACAGGGGGTCGATGCCGTCCGGGCTTTCGAGCAGCTCCTGCCCGATGCCGGTGAGCGTGATCGCCGCTAGATCGGCCGCCTCGTCGTACCCGTCGCCCTCGGAGATCGCCGCGAGCCGCGCCGAGGTGTCCATGAACGCGGGGTCCACGCGATGCACCGCCCGGTACAGGGGGAGTGCCGCCGCCGAGCGGCCTGTGCCCTCGTGGGCCCGCGCCAGCCAGTACCGCAGCTCCTTGCGCTGCGGCTGCTCGCTGCGACATCGCATCAGCGCCGCCGAGAGGAGCGGTTCCGCCTGGCCGTACATCTCCAGGCGTACCCGCGCCATGCCGCCGAAGAGACCCGCCTCGATGCCCAGCATCGCGTCGTTGATCAACGGGTCGGTGTGCCGGACCAGTTGCTCCCAGTCCTTGACGAGATAGGCGCGGCACGCGTGCAGGAAGCGGACCTGCGGATCGGTGTCCACCGGCGGCAGACCCGCCAACGCCCGGTCCAGCTCGGGCACATGGCGGCCGTCCAGCCAGTGCGAGGCGTGCGCGAGCAGCAGATCGCGCGGGCTTTCCAGCACCGGCTGCACCCACCAGCCCAGCCAGTACCAGGAGTTGAGGGTCCGGCGGTGGCGTGAGCGCTGCTCCCCGAAGCGCTCCCGGTGCCGGAACATCCGTAGCAGCGCGGTCGTCGTGTCGACGCGCAGCGCATGCAGTCCGAGCCAGCCGTCGGCCATCCCGGGATCGATCCGCACCGCGGTGCGGAACTCCTCCTCCGCCTGCGGATAGGCGCCCATCGTGTAGGCGTCCACACCTCGCAGCCAGGCGAGGTCGGCCGGGGCCTCGGGGCCCTGCGTGCCGAAGTCCATCACGTCCCCCACAAACCGTGCCCCCGATTGCCTCTCCGACGGGCCGGTGCCCGTCGGCAGCTTGGTCGAACCGCTGTGCCGCGGACGGGAGTTGCAACGGTGCGCAGAGCAGCCGTCCGAGTCGCACCGAGGGCATCGTACCTGCGCTTCACGTGCCCGCAGCAGGGTGCCGCACAGGACGTTTCACGAGGTGGGAGCAGATGGGGCGCACTCGGCACCGTCACCGAGGGTGAACAAAAAACGCCTCGTGACGGCCGGAAAACGGGGTGCGGGCAGAACGAAGCCCCCGATCACGGGGGAACAACCGGGGGCTTCGCGACTGCGGGCGGCAACGAATGGCCGCACATTCAGAACGTAAGTCCTGTACGGCCAGTCGGTCAAGCCGAGTTGGGGCGCGCGGGCCGGTTGAACGGCAAGGGTCTTCACAAGTTCAGCACACAGCCGACGGCCCGTCACGGTGAGTGAGAATCTGGTCTGATCCAACGGCCCCGGCAGGCCCCGGCAGCACCTCGTACCCCTCGCCGCACTGCCGTACCAACAGGTCGGCGAACGGACGCGAGGGGTCCGCGGCGAAGTGCCGACGTTCCGCGTCGACCCACCCGGCCCAGAAATCGCTCTGGTCCGCCCCGTCCCGCAGCCGCCCGCGCGCCCAGGCCTCCTCGCCGGCCACCTCCATCCACAACAGCCGT
The DNA here is from genome assembly GCF_053593675.1 of Streptomyces sp. NPDC002156. Taxonomy (NCBI): domain Bacteria; kingdom Bacillati; phylum Actinomycetota; class Actinomycetes; order Kitasatosporales; family Streptomycetaceae; genus Streptomyces; species Streptomyces sp. NPDC002156. Next base: position 19,786 of record NZ_JBSFDA010000126.1, read on the forward strand.
GCCAGGAACGGCCGTAGCGCCCGCCTCCCGGCCCCGACCCCCTCCACCAGCACCACGGGAGCGGCCGGCAGCTCCCTGGGCGGCCCGAAGCGCCGGGACACCCAGTCGTAGGGGGCGTAGGAGGCGCTCTCGCCGCGCTCCAGCGGCTCGATCACCTCGCTGACCAGGCGCCGTGTCCACGCGAACAGTTCGTCGTGGGTCGCGATGTCGTCGAGGTGCAGCACGGGCGCCCCGCCGAGCGCCACCGCCAACTGCCCGGCGAACGTGGTCTTCCCGGACCCCGCGTGTCCGTCGACGGCGATCAGCCGGACGGGGCCGCAGGAGGGCGGCAGGCGGCGCAGGGTGCGTACGAGGTGGTGGATGACGCTTCCCGGAGGGAGATGGGATTCGGACATATTGGCAGGGTCCATTCTAAGGACCGGCCGCGCGCATCACGATCCGCTTCGCAGGTCACGCCAATGGTCGAGACCAATATTCGTCCGCGCGGCACGGCCCGAAGTGCTGGCATGAGCCGGTCACCGGCGGCCATAGTTGGCCCACATCCGTGTACCGTCCCGCCCGCCTAGGACACCTGGGGGTCACCCGCCCATGAGCAGAGCCGAACAACCGTCCCGCAGGACCGTCCTCGTCGCGGCGGTCGCCGCCGCCGTCGCGGGCAGCGCCGGCCCGGCCGCCGCCGACACCCCGGACGCGACCGGCCGCGAGGCCGAGGCCGATCCCGTCCGCCCTGTCGACAACCGCGCCTGGACCTCGTACGCGGACTGGTGCGCCGGCACCTTCAAGGGCGCCCGTGTCGTCGCCGGCACGCGGCCCGGGGTCGTGATCGGCACTCCGGCCGGCACGGTCGACTACACCGATCCGCACACGGGCAAGACGGCGGCCTGGGAGTACGCGACCTGGACGTCCCCCGTGCACCGGCTCGCGGTGCCCGCGACCGAGGTCATCGCCTCCTGGAACGCGCGCACCCCGGCCGGCACCTGGCTCCAGATCGAGCTGACCGGCATGTACTCCGACGGCACCACCACCCCCTGGTACGTCATGGGCCGCTGGGCCTCCGGCGACCAGGACATCAAGCGGACCTCCGTCGACGACCAGACCGACGACAAGAGCACCGTCTGGACCGACACCTTCGCCATCGACGACCCGGCCACGGGCCTGCGCCTGGTCTCGTACCGGCTGCGCCTGACCCTCCACCGCAAGCCCGGCACCACGGTCACGCCCACCGTCTGGCGCGCCGGCGCGATGGGCTCCGACGTCCCGGACCGCTTCACCGTCCCCGCGTCGACGCCCGGTCCGGCGAAGGAACTGGTCGTCCCGCGCTACTCGCAGGAGATCCACACCGGCCAGTACCCCGAGTACGACAACGGCGGCGAGGCCTGGTGCAGCCCCACCTCCTCGCAGATGATCATCGAGTACTGGGGACGGAAACCCACGGCGGAGCAACTGGCCTGGGTCGACCCGGCCTTCGCCGACCCGCAGGTGTGCCACGCGGCCCGCTTCACCTACGACTTCCAGTACGGCGGCTGCGGCAACTGGCCCTTCAACGCGGCCTACGCGGCGACCTACCAGGACTTCCAGGGCGTGGTCACCCGGCTCGGCTCGCTCACCGACCTGGAGACGCTGATCGCGGCCGGCATCCCGGCCATAACGTCCCAGTCGTTCCTCAAGACCGAGCTGACGGGGGCCGGTTACGGCACCTCCGGCCATCTGATGACCGTGATCGGCTTCACCGCCGACGGCGACGTGATCGCCAACGACCCGTTCTCGGCGACGAACGAGGCCGTGCGCCGGGTCTATCTGCGGCGCGAGTTCGAGAACATCTGGCTGCGGACCAAGCGGTACAACGCCAGCGGCAAGGTCGTCTCCGGTACCGGCGGCGTCTGCTACCTGTACTTCCCGGCCCGGCCGACCGTCGCCCAGCTCGCCGCCCTCGCGGCGGTGGGTGTGCGCTGAACCGAGGTGAGCGTGCAGCCCCCGGGAGACCGGGGGCTGTCCGTTTTCGGACGGATGTGACCAACGTCTCCGCCACGAAAGCCCCGATGAATGGCAAGGTGGACAGAACGATGGGGGGAGTCCATCGCACACCGACCTCAGCGAGATGCCATGACCGCGAGCACTGCCGCAGCCCCCGCCCGCACCCGCACCGGCGGCCCCCAGGAAGACGGCCCGAAGATCTTCGAGCACGTCATGGGCTGGACCTTCGTGATTGTGCTCGCCATGCTCGTCGCCCAGCTCGGCCTGCTCTGAACCGGTGCGACCAGCCCTGAATCGGGCGCCTGCGCCCTCGATCAGAGTCGAACGTGCAGGTGGCTCAGGTCTGCCATACTTCGGATGTCCCGCCCGCAGTTGGAGACCAGGGCCCCAAATTGAACAGTAGTCGACAGCCTGCCGCCGAACGCCCGCGGGCGCGCGGCACCGACCGCTCTCTGGCGCGTCGCGCCGAACTCATCGCCATCGGACGGAAGTTGTTCGCCGACAGGTCGTACGACGCACTGTCGATGGACGACATCGCACGTCAGGCGCAGGTCGCCAAAGGGCTGATCTACTACTACTTCCAGTCCAAGCGCGGCTACTACCTCGCGATCGTCGAGGACTCGGTCGCCGATCTGGTCACCTTCGCGTCCAGCGGCCTCGACCACGCCCCCGTGGACCGCGTGCACCGCACGATCGACTGCTACCTCCGCTTCGCCGAGCACAACCAGGCCGCCTACCGCACCATCGTCAGCGGCGGCGTCGGCTTCGACGCCGAGGTGCACGCCATCCGGGACGGGGTGCGCGAGGCGATCGTCGCGACCATCGCCGAAGGCGCGTACGGCAGACAGGACATCGCCCCGCTGGCCCGTATGGGCCTGTTCGGCTGGGTGTGCAGCGTGGAGGGCGCCACCCTCGACTGGATCGACCGCCCCCAACTGCCCCGGGACATCATGCGCGAGCTCCTCGTGAAGATGCTGGGCGGCGCACTGCGCGCCATCGAGGAGCTCGACCCGGCGTATGTGACCCCGGAACCGGCCCGCCGGGACAACTGACGGCAAAGGGGCGGAAGCTCGTGGCTCCCGCCCCCCGACCACCCTTCGGGTGGGCCTACTTGATCGCCCTGATCAGCTCACCGTTCGAGGTGTCGCCGCTCAGCTCCCAGAAGAACGTGCCGCCCAGGCCCTGCTGGTTCTTGTACGCCATCTTCGTGGCGATGGTCGCCGGGGTGTCGTAACTCCACCAGTCGCTCCCGCACTTGGCGTACGCCGTACCGCCGACGGTGCCGGTCGCGGGGCACGTGGTCTTGAGCACCTTGTAGTCCTCGAAGCCCGCCTCGTACGTACCCGCCGCCGGGCCGGTCGCCGTGCCGCCGGGCGCCGACTGCGTGACGCCGGTCCAGCCCCGCCCGTAGAAGCCGATGCCGAGCAGCAGCTTCGAGGCCGGGATGCCGAGGCCCTTGAGCTTCGCGATGGTCGCCGAGGTGTAGTAGCCGTCCTGCGGGATACCGGGGTACGAGTTCAGCGCCGAGTGCGGAGCCGTCGGACCGGTCGCCGCCCAGGCGCCGAAGAAGTCGTACGTCATCGGGTTGTACCAGTCGACGTACCTGGCCGCGCCCGCGTAGTCCGCCGCGTCGATCTTGCCGCCGGGGGTGGCGTCGGCCGTGATCGCCGCCGTGACCAGGTTGCGGGGGCCGAACTCGGTCCGCAGCGCCGCCATCACGTTCTTGAAGGCCGCCCTGCCGCTGGTGTCACAGGTCAGGCCGCAGGCGTTCGGGTACTCCCAGTCGATGTCGATGCCGTCGAACACATCGGCCCACTGCGAGTTCTCCACCAGGTCGTAGCAGGACTGGGCGAACGCGGCGGGGTTCTGCGCGGCCTCACCGAAACCGCCCGACCAGCTCCAACCGCCGAACGACCAGAGGACCTTGAGGTTCGGGTGCTTCCGCTTCAGCTCGCGCAGCTGGTTGAAGTTGCCGCGCAGCGGCTGGCTCGCGGTGTCGGCGACCCCGTCCACCGACTCGGCGGCGGTGTACGCCCGGCCGGTCGCCGCGTCGGCGTCGCCCATCGCGCACTTGCCGCCGGTGACATTGCCGAAGGCGTAGTTGATGTGGGTCAGCCGGGCGGCCGAACCGGACGTCTCGATGTTCTTGACGTAGTACTTGCGGTCGTACGTGCCCCATTCGGTGAAGTAGCCGAGGACCTTGGATCCGGCGGCTTTCGGGACGTGCTTCGCGGCGGCTTCCGAAACCGGCTGCGCTGTCTGCGCGGCGGTCGCGGTGCCCGCGCCGGCCAGCAGTCCGGCGCCGAGAACGGCACAACACGCGGCGGACACAAGGGCCTTGAAGCGGACGCGGGGGAGGTGCGGTCTGTGCATCGGGCTTGTCTCCTCGGAAGGGAGGGGAGCGTGGGGGAGGCGGTGTCAGGATCTGCGGGCACAGTAGGTGGACTAGACCACTGCGGTCAATGGTTCGGACCAATCCTGCGGCGAGGTCGATGCCCGGGGATGTGATCGAATAAACGCTCGTTAACCGGTGACGCCATGCCGCCGATCGGGCATACTCGCAGCTCCACAGCCGTTCGCCGACCGCTTCCGCGACCCGGAAGAGCCAGCATCGGCCGTGACCAGTGAGACCGGCGGACGCCCCCTACTCGGGCGCGCGTGTGCCGTCGCGCCCAACAGGGAGGAGAGCGTCGACATGCCCGACCACGCCCCGCAGCCGGTGGACCGTCAACTGCCCACGGACGAGGCCCGGGACCTGATCTCGCTCGTCCGCGACATCGCCCAGCGCGAGATCGCCCCGAAGGCGGCCGAGGAGGAGGACGCCGGACGCTTCCCGCGCGAAGTCTTCGCCCTGCTCTCGGAATCGGGGCTGCTCGGCCTCCCGTACTCCTCCGACCACGGCGGTGGCGACCAGCCGTACGAGGTCTACCTCCAGGTTCTCGAAGAGCTGGCCGCGGCCCGTCTCACCGTCGGACTCGGCGTCAGCGTGCACACCCTGTCCTGCCACGCCCTCGCGAGCTACGGCACCAAGGAACAGCAGGCCGAACACCTGCCCGCGATGCTCGGCGGCGGCCTCCTCGGCGCGTACTGCCTCTCCGAGCCCGCGTCCGGCTCCGACGCCGCCTCCCTGCGTACGAAGGCCGTCCGGGACGGCGACGACTGGGTGCTCACCGGCACCAAGGCCTGGATCACGCACGGCGGCATCGCCGACTTCTACACGGTCATGGCGCGCACGGGGGAGGAGGGCCCGCGCGGCATCACCGCGTTCCTGGCCCCGGGCGACGCGGCCGGGCTCAACGCCTCCGCGCCGGAACGGAAGATGGGCATGAAGGGCTCACCCACCGCCCAGATCAACTTCGACGGGGTCCGGCTCGACGCCGGCCGGCGCATCGGCGAGGAGGGGCAGGGCTTCGCGATCGCACTGTCCGCGCTCGACTCCGGGCGCCTCGGCATCGCGGCCTGCGCGATCGGCCTCGCCCAGGCGGCACTCGACGAGGCGGTGGCCTACGCGACCGGGCGCCGCCAGTTCGGACGGCCGATCTCCGACTTCCAGGGGCTGCGCTTCCTGCTCGCCGACATGGCCACCCAGATCGAGGCGGGCCGCGCGCTGTACCTCGCGGCGGCACGGCTGCGCGACGCGGGGCGGCCGTTCGCCAAACAGGCGGCCATGGCCAAACTCCTGTGCACCGACGCGGCGATGAAGGTCACCACGGACGCGGTCCAGGTGCTCGGCGGCTACGGCTACACCGCGGACTTCCCGGTCGAGCGCTACATGCGCGAGGCCAAGGTCCTGCAGATCGTCGAGGGCACCAACCAGATCCAGCGGATGGTCATCGCCCGTCACCTCGCGGGTCCGGAGACACACTGAACGGATCGACCACGATCCCGAGCCCGGCCGGCGGCGCCGCGAGCCGGACCCACTCCGGGTCGTGGCGCCCCGGCAGGGTGCGGCCACGGTCGGCCCAAGTGCGCAGCAGGGCACGGTAGATGGGCGGGTCGGGCGGAGCCGGTGGGTTCAGTCGGCCCTGCGGAAGCGATTCTCCCGAGCCTGAGTCGTAGAACTGGCGCGAACGTCCCAGCGCCGCGTACGTGGGGGTCGTCATACCAGGGCAACGCGGTGACGGTCGATCAGGTCACCGCGCCCCGGATTCGGCCCTGAGTTCGCCTCTTGAGGGCGCGCACGCCGGACCCGCACCACGGCACAGACCTGCGAACCATGGTGCAGGGGCAGTCAGGAGTTCGAGCGGATGCGCTCAGGCGGCGTCGCGCCGCATCTCGGGGACCCGCATCGGGCGCGAGCCCGGGCCGCCGACGTGCGAGAAGGGCTGGGTCCGCCAGTCGAGCCCCTGAGGGAGCGTCAACAGCAGGGCGGTGTGCTGCTCCTGGGGCTTCGCGGACTCGTCGTCCGTGGGCCGGGCATCGGCCGCCGCCCGGCCCGTACCGGCGCAGACCGTGAGCCCGAACGGGTTCCACGGCGAAGCGCACAGCGCGTGCTCCGGCAGGATCTCCTCGTCGGCGAGCAGCGCGATGGGCTGCGCGCAGTCCGGGCAGATCACCCGGAACATCTCGAAGGTGTCGTAGTCGTCGAGTTCCTCGCCGTCGAGTGCGTCGGGTTCGACGCCCTCCGGCTCGGGTTCGACGACCAACTGGGGCCTCTTGGGCGCGGTGCGACCAGGGCGCTTAAGACTCTGCATGGGTTACTCCCCCTCGGGCTGGGCCGACAAGGCGCTGCGGCCTCGACCACAGCAAGCACTTCCCGCCCGGTCTCGGCGGTAATCACGAGACCATCACGGAGCACGTTCGAGGGCTGTGGCGTTCGTCACATGCCGCTCGCAGGTGCCCGTGGCGTTGCTTTTGTCCCTCAGTCGGCTCACAGGACACTCCCCGTCACATCACGAACAGGGCATGACCTGCACCGCTCAGGTATCGGAGGAGATCAACCGCACTGTAGGTTCTGCGCCATGGAGGAGCTGGACCGACAGATCGTGCAGCTGCTCGTCAAGGACGGGCGGATGAGTTACACCGACCTGGGCAAGGCCACGGGCCTGTCCACGTCTGCCGTGCACCAGCGGGTGCGCCGGCTGGAACAGCGTGGCGTCATCCGCGGTTACGCCGCGGTCGTCGACCCGGAGGCCGTGGGACTGCCCATGACGGCCTTCATCTCGGTGAAACCCTTCGACCCCAGCGCCCCGGACGACATCGCGGAACGCCTCCGGGACGTCCCGGAGCTCGAGGCGTGCCACAGCGTGGCGGGCGAGGAGAACTACATCCTCAAGGTCCGCGTGGCCACCCCCCACGAGCTGGAGGAACTCCTGGCCAGGCTCCGAACCCTGGCAGGCGTCTCGACCCGCACGACGGTGGTCCTGTCGACCCCGTACGAGGCACGGCCGCCGAAGATCTGACTTCGCGCCTCGCCCGGCTGCCGGCAGCCGACCCACACCGCTGTGGGGCAGCGGCTCCGCACCGCCCCGGGCAGCAGGCCCGCACCGTCATGGGCAGTCGTTCCGCACAGCTCCGGGCAGTCGACCCGCACCGCTGTGGGCAGTCGTTCCGCTGGGGCGATGGGGGTCCCCCCGGTCGAGCGAAGCCGAGACTGGGGGAGGGTGGGCACAGCCCGCAGCGCCGGGCACCGCGACAACCCGCCCCAGGTGCAGCGCCGGTGAGGTCACGCGGGAAACTGTCCCCATGAGTGAACGCCCAGCCCAGCCCGACACCGTCCTCCTCCGCGGCGGCGAAGTCCACAGCCCCGCCGACCCCTTCGCGACCGCGATGGTCGTCGAGCGAGGCCACATCGCCTGGGTCGGCTCGGAAGGCGCCGCAGACGCCTTCGCGGGCGCCGCGGACGAGGTGGTCGACCTCGACGGAGCCCTCGTCACCCCGGCGTTCACCGACGCACACGTGCACACCACCGCCACGGGACTCGCCCTCACCGGCCTCGACCTCTCCGACGCCCCCTCCCTCGACGCGGCCCTCACCCTCGTACGAGAGTTCGCCGCCGCCCGCCCCGCCGACCGCGTCCTGCTCGGCCACGGCTGGGACGCCGCCCGCTGGCCCGGTGGCCGCCCGCCGACCCGCGCCGAGCTGGACGAGGCCACGGGTGGACGCCCGCTGTACCTCAGCCGGATCGACGTCCACTCGGCGGTCGTGACGACGGCACTGCTCGACCTTGTCCGGGACGACACCGGCCGCCCCGACGCCCCGCTGACCGGCGACGCCCACCACACGGTCCGGGCCGCCGCCCTGGGCGCGGTGACCCCGGCGCAGCGCACCGACGCCCAGCGGGCCGCCCTCGCGCGCGCCGCCTCGCTCGGCATCGGCTCCGTTCACGAGTGCGCCGGGCCGGAGATCTCCTCGGAGGACGACTTCACCGGGCTGCTCCGCCTCGCCGCCGAGGAGCCGGGCCCCCGCGTCGTCGGCTACTGGGCCGAACAGGACGTCGAGAAGGCCCGCGCTCTGGGCGCGCTCGGCGCCGCCGGTGACCTGTTCGTCGACGGCGCCCTCGGCTCGCACACCGCCTGCCTGCACGAGCCGTACAGCGACGAGGACGGCCACACGGGCACCGCCTACCTGGACACCGCCGCCGTCGCCGCCCATGTCGTCGCCTGCACCGAGGCGGGCCTCCAGGCAGGCTTCCACGCCATCGGGGACGCCGCAGTGACCTCCGTGGTCGAGGGAGTGCGCGCCGCCGCCGAGAAGCTCGGCCTGGCCCGGATCCGCGCCGCCCGGCACCGCGTCGAGCACGCCGAGCTGCTCACCCCCGAGACCATTGCCGCCTTCGCCGAACTGGGCCTCACCGCGTCCGTACAGCCCGCCTTCGACGCCCTGTGGGGCGGCGAGGACGGCATGTACGCCCAGCGCCTCGGCGCGGACCGCGCACGTGCCCTGAACCCCTTCGCGGCCCTCCTGAAGGCCGGCGTCCCGCTCGCCCTGGGCTCGGACAGCCCCGTCACCCCGCTCGACCCCTGGGGCACGGTCCGCGCCGCCGCCTTTCACCGGACCCCGGAGCACCGCATCTCGGTCCGCGCCGCGTTCACGGCCCATACGCGCGGCGGCTGGCGGGCCGTCGGACGCGACGACGCGGGCGTCCTGGTGCCGGGCGCACCCGCGGACTACGCCGTGTGGCGCACCGGCGCCCTCGTCGTCCAGGCCCCCGACGACCGGGTCGCCCGCTGGTCCACCGACCCCCGCTCCGGTACCCCCGGCCTGCCGGATCTCACCCCGGGCGGCGACCTCCCCGTCTGTCTGCGCACAGTGGTGGGCGGACGAACGGTGTTCGTACGGCCGGGCGAGTGATCTCCCGGGGTGGCGCGGTACGGATCGCTGGCCGACACGCCGTAGCGCGACCTGCGTATCCTCGGCGTTGACCAGGCGATTGAGGGAAGAACCGCAGGTCAAGCAGCTGTTGACAGGCGACGGCAGGTGGCCGGTAGGTTCGGCCGGGTCCACCACCGGACGCCCGACCGGGGAACCTCCGAGCAGTCGCCGCAGCGCCGCTGGGTCAGGGATGGTGTGCCGCACCGGCGCACCGTCACTGGCAGCCAGGCCCAGCGCCCGCGCCACGGCGACGGAACGTTCCACCCGGTCGGCAAGGTGTGACCCGGGTGGGGCCCGGACGTCCAGTAGACAACGGCTTTCGGTCGACCCGCAGCCAGCGGGTCCCAGGTCGGCCCGAAGGGCGCCGGGCCCCGATCCGCAGTGCGCACAGGTGACGAAGCGGACTCGCTTACCCGGCTCTTGCCGAATAGACACCCCTGTACGAACGTGCCGACACGTAGGCGCAGGCTGCGGCCACTATGGTGGACCTCTGCGTACGGACTTGAAGGGGCAGTAGTGAACGACGGCGACGGGACCCTCGCGGCAGAAGCCCAGGGGCGGCGGTTCGGCCCGCTCGGCACGGCCTTGGTGATCATTCCGACCTACAACGAGGCGGAGAACATCAAGAAGATCGTGGGCCGGGTGCGCGAGGCCGTCCCCGACGTCCACGTTCTCGTGGCGGACGACAACAGCCCCGACGGCACCGGAAAGCTCGCCGACGAACTGGCCGTCGACGACGACCAGGTCCAGGTGCTGCACCGCAAGGGCAAGGAAGGCCTCGGCGCCGCCTACCTCGCGGGCTTCCGCTGGGGCATGGAGAACGGCTACGGCGTCCTGATCGAGATGGACGCCGACGGCTCCCACCGGCCCGAGGAGCTGCCCCGTCTGCTGACCGCCCTCAAGGGCGCTGACCTGGTCCTCGGCTCCCGCTGGGTGCCCGGCGGCCGGGTGGTCAACTGGCCCAAGTCCCGCGAGTTCATCTCCCGCGGCGGCAGCCTCTACTCCCGGGTCCTGCTCGACGTACCGATCCGGGATGTCACCGGCGGCTACCGCGCCTTCCGGCGCGAGACCCTCGAGGGCCTCGGCCTCGACGAGGTCGCCTCGCAGGGCTACTGCTTCCAGGTCGACCTGGCCCGCCGCGCGATCAGGGCCGGCTATCACGTGGTCGAGGTGCCGATCACCTTCGTCGAGCGCGAGCACGGCGACTCCAAGATGAGCCGAGACATCCTGGTCGAGGCGCTGTGGCGGGTCACGACGTGGGGCGTGGCGGAGCGAGTGAACAAGGCCCGCGGCAAGAACAGGAAGCCGTAGCGGTCCGTCCCGGGCATGCCCGTACGACTTCACAGACTCCGTTGATCATCCTCTTATCCCGTGCTGAGCCCGGCCCAGGCACACTGGACGTATGACGACTGGCGCACCGACTCCCACATACCCCGCCCGGCCGCGGCGTTCCCGGCTGCGCACCTTCCTGCCGTTGAGCATCGCCGCCTGGCTGGTGCTGGAGATCTGGCTGTTGACCGTGGTCGCCGGTGCGGCGAGCGGCTTCACGGTCTTCCTGCTCCTGGTCGCCGGTTTCGTGCTCGGCTCCGTGGTCATCAAGCGGGCCGGCCGCCGGGCCTTCCGCAACCTCACGGAGACGCTGCAACAGCAGCAGGGCGGCGCTGCGCCGACGGCCGCCACGGCCCGCCCCGGCGGCAGCGAGGGCAACGGCCTGATGATGCTCGGCGGCCTGCTGATCATGCTGCCCGGCCTGATCTCGGACGCGGTGGGCCTGCTCCTGCTGATCCCCCCGGTCCAGAAGGCGATCAGCCGCTACGCGGAACGCACCTTCGAACGCAAACTGCGAGAGGCGACCCCGGGCACCCTGGGCGACGCCTTCCAGCAGGCCCGCATGCACCGCCCGGACGGCAAGGTGGTGCAGGGCGAGGTCATTCGCGAGGACGGCTCGGACGCGCGGGGCGAGCAGCGCCCGCCGCTCAGCAACTATCGTGGTCCTCATTGAACACAGTACGGCGCACCGCCGCCTCCTCGATTCGACTTGCCTAAGCGCTTGCTCAGATCAACCGTACCGGCGAGTACGA
>NZ_JBSFDA010000127.1:0-31081 GCF_053593675.1 Streptomyces sp. NPDC002156
CCTGGCCGACCGAGGTTCACCGGCGAGACCAAGGCCCGTTCAGGGCCGTAGCGGGGGTCTGGGGGCGGAGCCCCCAGGGATGGGACGGGTAGGGGCGGCGGGGGCGAAGAAACTACGTACGCTTCCCCCCGTGAACGCGAACCCCACCTTCGGCCCCGCCACCGGCATCGGTTCCCTCCCCGGCGGTGATGCCCGGGAAGCCGTGAAGGCGGCCACCGGGTCCTTCGACGACTTCCCCTTCCTGCCCGAACTCCCCGCCCGAGGCCCCGGCGCCGACATGATCGGCCGCACCGCCGGACTCCTCGTCGAGATGTACGCGCGCGTGGAGCCCAGCGGCTGGAGACTGGGGGACCGGCCGGGGCGCGACACCAAGCGCGCCCGCTCCTGGCTCGGCGAAGACCTCGACGCGCTGGAGGAGTTCACCCAGGGGTACGAGGGGCAGCTCAAGGTCCAGGCCGTCGGGCCCTGGACGCTCGCCGCAGCCATCGAGCTCAGGAACGGCGAACTCGCCCTCTCCGACCCCGGCGCCTGCCGCGACCTCGCCGGCTCCCTCGCCGAGGGCATCCGCCTCCACCTCGACGAACTCCACCGCCGCATCCCCGGCGCCCAACTCGTCCTGCAACTCGACGAACCCTCCCTCATCGCCGTACTGCGCGCACACGTGAAGACCGCCAGCGGCTACCGCACCCACCGCGCTCCCGACCGCCAGGTCGTCGAGGCGACCCTCCGCGAAGTCATCGGCGTGCACGGCGACGGGCCGACAGTCGTCCATTCCTGCGCGCCCGACGTGCCCTTCGCCCTCCTCCGCAGAGCCGGCGCCGCCGCCGTCTCCTTCGACTTCTCGCTTCTCACCGAGCGTGACGACGACGTGATCGGGGAGGCCGTCGAAAGCGGTACGCGGCTCTTCGTCGGTGTCGTGCCGGGGACGGACGGCCCATTGTCAGACCCTGCCGGTAGCGTCAGTGGTGTCAGAACGCTGTGGCGCAGGCTGGGGCTGCATCCGGGACTTCTCACGGAGGCGGTCACGGTCACCCCGGCGTGTGGACTCGCGGGCGCTTCCCCGCAGTACGCACGCAAGGCACTCGCCCACTGCGCGCAGGCGGCGAGATCACTCGCGGACAACCCAGAGTAACGGGAGGACAACACGGTGGCCGGCGAACAGCACGCACAGACCACATCGGTGCCCGCCGAGGCGCGCGACAGGCACGCCCAGCTCGCCGAGCGCATCGAGGAACACCGCTTCCGGTACTACGTGAACGACGCTCCGGTCGTGAGCGACGCGGACTTCGACAAGCTTCTGCGCTCACTGGAGGCGCTGGAGGAGGAGTATCCGGAGCTGCGTACGCCCGACTCCCCGACCCAGAAGGTCGCGGGCGCGTACGAGACGGAGTTCACCTCCGTGGAGCACCGCTCACGCATGCTCTCCCTCGACAACGCCTTCGACGACCTGGAACTGGCGGCGTGGGCGGAGCGCGTCCACAAGGACGTCGGCGCCTCCGAGCACCACTTCCTGTGCGAGCTGAAGGTCGACGGCCTCGCCGTCAACCTGACGTACGAGAACGGCCGTCTCACGCGCGCGGCGACCCGCGGCGACGGCCGCACCGGCGAGGACATCACGCCCAACGTGCGCACGATCGCCGAGATCCCGGACCGGCTGAAGGGCGACCGCGTCCCGGCGCTGGTCGAGATCCGCGGCGAGGTCTACTTCCCGATGGACAAGTTCGCCGAGCTGAACGCCCGTCTCGTCGAGGGTGGCGACAAGCCCTTCGCCAACCCCCGTAACGCGGCGGCCGGTTCGCTCCGCCAGAAGGACCCGCGCATCACGGCCTCCCGTCCGCTGCACATGGTGGTCCACGGCATCGGCGCCCTGGAGGGCTTCGAACCGCTGACCCGCCTCTCGGCCGCGTACACCCTGCTGCACGAGTGGGGCCTGCCGACCACGCGGTACGCGAAGCTGGTCGACGACCTCGACGGCGTACGGGCGTTCATCGCCAACTACGGCGAGAACCGGCACTCCGTGGAGCACGAGATCGACGGCGTCGTCGTCAAGCTCGATGAAATCCCGCTCCAGGGGCGCCTCGGGTCCACCTCGCGCGCCCCGCGCTGGGCCATCGCCTGGAAGTACGCGCCCGAGGAGGTCAACACAAAGCTCATCAACATCCGCGTGGGCGTGGGGCGTACGGGCAGGGTCACGCCGTACGCGCAGGTCGAACCGGTGACGGTGGCCGGCTCGGAGGTCGAGTTCGCCACCCTGCACAACCAGGACGTCGTCAAGGCCAAGGGCGTACTCATCGGCGACACCGTGGTGCTGCGCAAGGCCGGTGACGTCATTCCGGAGATCCTCGGCCCGGTCGCCGACCTGCGCGACGGCACGGAGAAGCCCTTCGAGATGCCGGCCAGGTGTCCTGAGTGCGGCGAGCCGCTCCGGCCGATGAAGGAGGGCGACATCGACCTCCGCTGCCCCAACGCCCGTACCTGCCCGGCCCAGTTGAGGGAGCGGCTGTTCTATCTCGCCGGGCGCAAGAGCCTCGACATCGAGAACTTCGGGTACGTGGCCGCCGCCGCGCTGACCAAGCCCCTTGAGCCCACCGAGCCACCGCTGCTCGACGAGGGCGACCTCTTCGACCTCACCATCGAGCAACTGCTGCCCATCAAGGCGTACGTCCTGGACCAGGACAGCGGGCTGCCCAAGCGGGACCCGAAGACCGGCGAGGAGAAGATCGCCACGGTCTTCGCCAACCAGGAGGGCGAGCCCCGGAAGAACGCGGTCGCGATGCTCGCCAACATCGCCGCCGCCAAGGACCGTCCGCTCGCCAGAGTCATCACCGGGCTGTCGATCCGGCACGTCGGTCCGGTCGCTGCCGAGGCGCTGGCCCGTGAATTCCGCTCGATCGAGCGCATTGAGCAGGCCTCCGAGGAGGAGTTGGCCACCACGGACGGCGTCGGCCCGATCATCGCGGCCTCGCTCAAGGAGTGGTTCGCGGTCGACTGGCACCAGGAGATCCTGCGCAAGTGGCGGGCCGCCGGGGTCCGCATGGAGGAGGAGGGCTCCGGCGAGGACGAGGGACCACGCCCGCTCGAAGGGCTCACCGTTGTCGTGACCGGGACCCTCGAACACCACACCCGGGACGGCGCGAAGGAGGCGCTGCAGAGCCGTGGAGCAAAAGTGACCGGTTCTGTTTCGAAGAAGACGTCATTCGTGGTTGTGGGTGACAATCCTGGTTCGAAGTTCGACAAGGCGATGCAGTTGAAGGTGCCTGTTCTGGACGAGGACGGCTTCGCCGTCCTGCTCGAACAGGGACCGGAGGCCGCTGCCGAAGCGGCACTTCCGACCGAAGCGGCACTTCCGGCAGAGGAGTAGCGGTTGAAGACCACCCGATCGGCGCATACCAGATGCATACGGGTGGCCGGGTCGCATTCGGGCAACCGTCGGCGACCGCTGCCCGTGGAAGCCTTCTGCGGCCTACTGTTGACGTATGCGCCTGCCGTGCCCGGATGCGGTTCGGACGCGGTCCCGTCGACGGTTGACGGACATCGGACCGCGTGGCGTGGGCACCGCCGGCTGTGAGAGGGACGGGAATGGAACCGACCGATAGCGCCGCCCCTCCTTCACGGCTGCGCGGAAGCCGGATATCCGGCGCCTGGCGCCGGGGTTCCGCCCTCTTCAAGGGCCGCCGCCCCGAACCCGGCCAGGAACAGGGCATGGCCCGCCGCACGGCACGGTTCCTGGAACGGGCGGGCGTCGGCGGCCGTACGACCGGACCGGTGAGCGGGACCGGCGGCACCGGACAGCGCATCGTCGCCGACAGCAGGGTCTCGCCCCAGCTGACGGCCCACCTCACCGCCGAGCAACGCGCCGCACAGCTCCACGCCCAGGACCCCGAACGCCAGCTGTCCTGGCCCGCGCTGCCCGCGGCGGTCGTCGCGGCGGCCGGGTTCGTTCTCGGCGCCGGCTTCTACCGCGGTTTCACCGGCCACAACGCGCTCTTCCCGTCCGGCACCGTCGGCTGGGCCTTCGCCGTCCTCACCGGCGTCATCGTCGGCCACCTCGTCGCCCTCGGCCGCGCCCGCTGGTGGGGCGGCACCGGATCGGGCGCCGCCCTCACCCTCGCCGTACTCCTGCTGTACGGGTGGGTCCCGGCCGGCATGGTCAGCCTCACCGTCGTCGTCCTGGTCGGCATAGCCCGGCGCCACCGCTGGCGGCAGGGCCTGCTGGCCGGCGCGGTGGACATCCTCGGCATCGGCGCCGGCGCGCTGGTGCTCGCCGCGTTCGGCCGGGTCCCGTCCGTCGAGACCCCGTGGAACCCGCAGACCTGGAGCGTCTACACGGCACCCGAGGTCGTGCTGATCGCGATCACCTACCTCGGAGTCACCCGCACCCTCCTCTGGTATCTGCACACTCCACGCGGCGGACTGCCCACGGTCGCCCGCTCCGCCCTGGTCAGACAGGGCCTGGTCGCGATCGCGCTGCTCGCCATCGCACCCTTGATCTGCGTCGTCGCCGTCGCCCTGCCGGTCCTGCTGCCGCTGTTCGCCATCCCCCTCATCGCCCTCGACTCCACCCTGTGGATAGCCAGGGCCCGGGCCGAGGAACAACTGCGCGACCCGCTGACCGGACTGCCCAACAGACAGTGGCTCCTGGAGCGCACCTGGACGGCCCTCGACGATGCCGAACGCATCGACGCGCGGGCCGCGTTGATGCTCATAGACCTCGACCGCTTCCGCTCCGTCAACGACACCCTCGGTCACCTCGCCGGTGACCGCCTCCTCCTCCAGATAGCGGACCGGCTGCGGCTCGCCCTGCCGCGCGGCGCGGAGGCCGCACGGCTCGGCGGCGACGAGTTCGCCGTCTTACTGCCGGTCGTCGACTCCACGACGTCGGCCACCCGCGTCGCCCGCAACCTGGTCACCGTGCTCGGCTCCCCGCTCGACCTCGACGGACTCACCCTCGTCCTGGAGGCCAGCGCGGGCCTCGCCGTCTTCCCCGACCACGCGCTCGACGCGGAGGGGCTGCTGCGGCGCGCGGACGTCGCCATGTACCAGGCGAAGCGGGACCGCACGGGCGTCGAGGTGTACGAGTCCAAGCGCGACTCGAACACCCCGGACCGCCTCGGCCTGCTGGGCGATCTGCGGCGCGCGCTCGACGCGCACGAGGTCGAACTGCACTACCAGCCCAAGGTGCGCTTCGACGGACAGGTCGCCGGCCTTGAGGCGCTGGTGCGGTGGGTGCACCCGGAGCGCGGGAAGGTGCCGCCGGACGAGTTCATAGCGATCGCCGAGTCCTCCGGGCTGATGCCCCACCTCACGGAGTACGTGCTGGAGACAGCCCTGGAGCAGGTCGCCAAGTGGCGCGCCCAGAAGCTGTTCGTCCCGGTCGCCGTCAATGTCTCCCCGCGTGACGTCCACACCCCCGGCTTCGCCGGTTCCGTCGCCGCGCGGCTGTCCCGGCACGGCGTCCCGGCGGGGGCGCTCCAGCTGGAGATAACGGAACACGTACTTCTGGAGGACCCCCAGAAGGCCGCGGAC
This sequence comes from Streptomyces sp. NPDC002156, assembly GCF_053593675.1. Taxonomy (NCBI): domain Bacteria; kingdom Bacillati; phylum Actinomycetota; class Actinomycetes; order Kitasatosporales; family Streptomycetaceae; genus Streptomyces; species Streptomyces sp. NPDC002156. Next base: position 5,527 of record NZ_JBSFDA010000127.1, read on the forward strand.
ACGCTGGCTGCGCTGACCGCGCACGGCGTGAAGATGTCGCTGGACGACTTCGGCACCGGGTACTCGTCGCTGGTGCATCTGCGGCGGCTGCCGGTGAGCGAGCTGAAGATCGACCGGTCGTTCGTGGCACGGCTGGCGGTGGACACGGAGGACGCGGAGATCGTGCGGTGCACGGTCGATCTCGCGCACTCCCTGGGGCTGCTCGTCGTCGCGGAGGGCGTGGAGGACGACGAGACGTGGGAGCGGCTGCGGGATCTCGGGTGTGACGCCGTGCAGGGGTGGCTGGTCGCCGCCGCCATGCCTCCCGAGGAGGCCACCGCGTGGTTGCTGGCGCGGGGGACCCGCGGCTGGCAGCGTCCGCGGGCGGCCCTGCCCGCCGCGGAATAGAGGCGGAACAGGGGGAGAACTCCCACCCGTGGCAAACCCGTGCGCGGGTTGTCTCCCCTGCCCCCTAGGATTGGGGCCAAAACCACACCGCACTCACCCCAGAGGATCGCTGCATGCCTGGCATCACGCGCGAGGAGGTCGCCCACCTCGCACGGCTGGCGCGTCTGGAGCTGAAGGGCGAAGAGCTCGACCACTTCGCAGGCCAGCTCGACGACATCATCGGCGCGGTCGCCCGCGTCAGCGAGGTCGCCGACCAAGACGTACCGCCGACCTCGCACCCGCTGCCGCTGACGAACGTCATGCGCGTGGACGAGGTCCGTCCGTCGCTCACCCCCGAGCAGGCGCTCTCCGGCGCCCCGGCCCAGGAGCAGCAGCGTTTCAAGGTGCCGCAGATCCTGGGGGAGGACTAATCACCATGACGGACATCATCAAGCTCACGGCCGCCGAGACCGCCGCGAAGATCGCCTCCGGCGAGCTGACCGCCGTACAGGTCACCGAGGCGCACCTCGCCCGCATCGAGGCCGTCGACGAGAAGGTGCACGCCTTCCTGCACGTCGACCGGGAGGGCGCCCTCGCCCAGGCCCGCGCCGTCGACGCCAAGCGCGAGCGCGGGGAGACGCTGGGCCCGCTGGCCGGCGTACCCCTCGCGCTGAAGGACATCTTCACCACCGAGGGGATTCCGACCACCGTCGGGTCCAAGATCCTCGAAGGGTGGATCCCGCCGTACGACGCGACCGTCACCCGGAAGCTGAAGGCCGCCGACGTCGTCATCCTCGGCAAGACCAACATGGACGAGTTCGCCATGGGGTCGAGCACCGAGAACAGCGCGTACGGGCCGACCGGCAACCCCTGGGACCTCACCCGCATCCCGGGTGGCTCCGGCGGTGGCTCCTCCGCCGCGCTCGCCTCCTTCCAGGCACCCCTCGCCATCGGTACGGACACCGGCGGTTCCATCCGCCAGCCTGCCGCCGTCACCGGCACGGTCGGCGTCAAGCCGACGTACGGGGCCGTCTCGCGGTACGGCATGGTGGCGTTCTCCAGCTCCCTGGACCAGGGCGGGCCCTGCGCCCGTACGGTCCTGGACGCCGCGCTCCTCCACGAGGTCATCGCCGGGCACGACCCGCTCGACTCGACCTCCATCGACGCCCCGGTCCCGGCGGTCGTCGAGGCCGCCCGCAACGGCAGCGTCGCGGGCATGCGCGTCGGCGTCGTCAAGCAGTTCCGCGGCGAGGGCTACCAGGCCGGCGTCATCCAGCGCTTCGACGAGTCCGTGGCCCTGCTGAAGGACCTCGGCGCCGAGATCGTCGAGCTGGACTGTCCGTCCTTCGACCTGGCGCTTTCTGCCTATTACCTGATCGCGCCCTCCGAGTGCTCCTCCAACCTCGCGCGCTTCGACGGGCTCCGCTACGGCCTCCGTACGGGCGACGACGGCACGCACTCCGCCGAAGAGGTCACCTCGCTCACCCGCGCGGAGGGCTTCGGCCCCGAGGTCAAGCGCCGCATCATGCTCGGCACGTACGCGCTCAGCTCCGGCTACTACGACGCGTACTACGGCAGCGCCCAGAAGGTCCGTACGCTCATCACGCGGGACTTCGAGAAGGCGTTCGAGTCGGTCGACGTGATCGTGTCGCCCACGACCCCGACCACCGCCTTCCCGATCGGCGAGCGCGCCGACGACCCGATGGCGATGTACCTCGCGGACCTCTGCACCATCCCGACCAACCTGGCCGGCAACTCGGCCATGTCCCTGCCCTGCGGTCTCGCACCGGAGGACGGGCTGCCGGTCGGGCTCCAGATCATCGCCCCGGCCCTCCAGGACGACCGCCTCTACAAGGTCGGCGCTGCTGTCGAGGCCGCCTTCGTGGAAAAGTGGGGGCACCCGCTGCTAGAGGAGGCACCGTCGCTGTGAGCGCCATGGCCAAGAAGGCGAAGAACTTCAAGAAGTCGAAGACCGGGCTGTACGTCTCGCTCGGCAGTACCGCGTTCGGCGCGATCAGCGTCGCCAAGCAGGTCAAGCTGGCCCGCAGCGACGGGGACACCCTGCGCCTGATCGACGCCGCCGTATCCGCCGCCGCCATCGTCACCGGCCTCGCCATCCTCTACCGCGAGCTGAAGCGGCTGGGCGACGACGACGTCCTGCTGGGCTGAGAGGGAAGTTTTCACCGTGACCACCACGACCGACGAGTTGGTGTCGTACGAGGACGCCCTGGCGACCTACGACCCCGTCATGGGCCTCGAAGTCCACGTCGAACTCGGCACCAAGACCAAGATGTTCTGCGGCTGTTCGACCGAGCTGGGCGCCGAGCCCAACTCGCAGACCTGCCCGACCTGCCTCGGCATGCCCGGCTCGCTCCCGGTCGTCAACGCGACCGGCGTCGAGTCCGCCATCAGGATCGGCCTCGCGCTGCACTGCGAGATCGCCGAGTGGTGCCGCTTCGCCCGGAAGAACTACTTCTATCCGGACATGCCGAAGAACTTCCAGACCTCCCAGTACGACGAGCCGATCGCCTTCAACGGCTACCTCGACGTCCAGCTGGAGGACGGCGAGACCTTCCGCGTGGAGATCGAACGCGCCCACATGGAGGAGGACACCGGCAAGTCGCTGCACGTCGGCGGCGCGACGGGCCGTATCCACGGCGCCTCGCACTCGCTGCTCGACTACAACCGGGCCGGCATCCCCCTCATCGAGATCGTCACCAAGCCGATCGAGGGCGCCGGTGAGCGCGCTCCCGAGGTCGCCAAGGCGTACGTCGCCGAGCTGCGCGAACTCATCAAGGCGCTCGGAGTGTCGGAAGCCCGCATGGAGCAGGGCCAGATGCGCTGCGACGTCAACCTGTCGCTGCGCCCGCACGGCCGCGAGAAGTTCGGCACGCGGAGCGAGACCAAGAACGTCAACTCGCTGCGTTCCGTGGAGCGCGCGGCCCGGTTCGAGATCCAGCGGCACGCCGCCGTACTCAACTCGGGCGGGACGATCATCCAGGAGACCCGGCACTTCCACGAGGACACCGGGTCGACGACCTCGGGCCGTGTGAAGGAGGAGGCCGAGGACTACCGGTACTTCCCCGAGCCGGACCTGGTGCCGGTCGCCCCCTCCCGCGAGTGGGTCGAGGAGATCCGCGCCGGGCTGCCCGAGCTGCCGCTGGTCCGCCGCAACCGGCTCCGCGAGGAGTGGGGCATCAGCGCCACCGACATGCAGTCGATCCTCAACGCCGGTGCGATCGACCTGATCGTCGCCTCGATCGACGCCGGTTCCGACGCGGCCTCCGCGCGCAAGTGGTGGATGGGCGAACTCGCGCGCAGCGCCAACGAGTCGGGCACCTCGCTCGACGCACTGGCCATCACGCCCGAGCAGGTCGCCCGGGTCACCGCGCTGGTCACCTCCGGCGACCTGAACGACAAGCTGGCCCGTCAGGTCATCGAGGGCGTCCTCGCGGGCGAGGGCACCCCGGACGAGGTCGTCGAGAAGCGCGGCCTCAAGGTCGTCTCCGACGACGGCGCGCTCACCACCGCCGTCCAGGAGGCCATCGCCGGCAACCCGGGCATCGCCGACAAGATCCGCGGCGGCAAGGTGGCCGCGGCGGGCGCCCTGGTCGGCGCGGTCATGAAGGCGACCCGCGGCCAGGCCGACGCGGCCCGCGTCAAGGAACTCATCCTTGAGCAGCTGGGCGTCAGCGAGGGCTGAGCCGAGCAGCAGTGAAGCCGAGGGGCGCGTCGGGATTCCGATGCGCCCCTCGGCCGTTGCTTCACTCGATCACGTACGACGGCCCACGACCCGTACGAAGCCCAGGGACCGGCCCTGGTCGGCGCGCATCAGCTCCACCTGCTCGCGGGCCATGTTCGCCATGAACTCCTCGCTGCTCTCCTCGGCGCAGACCTCGCTCCACAGCAGCCAGTCCCGCCAGCCGTCGGGCAGCCAGTCGGCGGCCTCCACCGTCACGGCCCCGCTGCGTGTCCACTGGCGCCGCCACCAGTCGGCGGAGTGGAACGCCCAGAAGTCCGGGTCCCAGAACGGCTTGAGATGCTCCGGCGGCTCCACGCCGTCCGGCTCCTCGCGCAGGGCCGGCATGACGACCCCGATCCGCCCGCCCGGCTTCAGCAGCCGGGTGAGACTCGGCAGATACAGGTCGTTCGTGCCGAAGTACTGGTACGCGTCGATGCTCACGATCGCGTCGAACGACTCGTCGCCGAACGGCAGCTGATGCGCCTCGGCGTACACGGGCAGCACCCGGTCGGCGACGCCCGCCTCGGCGATGCGGCGCGCGTTCTTGCCGGGCTGGATCCACAGGTCGGCGGCGGTGACCCGGACGTCGTACTCCTTGGCGAGGAAGACCGACGTCATGGCCTTGCCGCAGCCCAGGTCGAGCACCCGGGCACCCGGCGGGAGGGTGTCGAGGCCCAGCGCGGGGGCCAGCCACTCCAGCAGCCAGAGAGCGTGCGGGCCCATCTGGTTGTCGATGGTCCAGCGGGCGTCGTAGCGGCTGCTGCGCGGGTAGTTCGGGTGGTCAAGCCGGTCGGTCCTGGAGGTGATGTCGGACATCGGTGAACGGGCTCCTCGGGTTCTGCGAAGACGAAGAACGGGACGCTTCGGAGCTCGGTCGGACCTTCAAAAAATGCACCCACTCGGGTCGCCGGCGACAAGCCGGATACGGACAGTCGACGGCTGGACGCTAGCAGTGGGCTTCCGCGACCCGCATCCGGATTCTCAGGTGAGGGCGCTACGCTCCCGCGCCATGGACGTGCACGAGAATGTGGGTGAGAACGGGGAGGACCACGAGGAGTACGAGGACGCGGAGCTGGACGCGCGGCGGGCCCGTTGGACGGCGACCGGAACCGGGGCGCTGCTGGCCCTCGTGGGGCTCGCGGCCTCGACGCTCCGCCTCACGGGCTCGGCGCCCGCACTCGTACCCGGTGCGTACGCCTTCGGCGCCGCGGTCTGTGCGCTCGCGTCGGTGCTGGGCGCGCGGGGGCGTACCCGGCGGGCGCTGTGGCTGCTGATCGGCGGGGTGATGGTGATGGCCCTCGGAGACCAGTTCGACTGAGTTGCTTATCGCGCTTTTACTGGGGCGACAGAGTTCATCTGATTGTCCTGTGATGTGACTCGCACTCTTGTGAGTAAGTGCACTATCGACTCAAACGATCATCACCGCCTGCGACAGTGGTTTGGCAATCGCTCTTGCCGTTTTTCGTTTCTTTGCGGGCCGTTCTGTTCATTCACGACTGTTCCCGGTCAAAGAACCACATGTCATCCCGGGAGCACGTCTGTGGCAGCCCTCGCACGCTGGTGTGTCAGGCACCGCCTCGTCGTCGTACTGATCTGGCTCGCCGCCTTCGCCGGAGTGACCGCCGCCGCGGCCGTCGCCGGCTCCGCGTACTCGAACGACTACGAGGCACCCGGCACCGAGTCGGGCCGCGCCACCCAGCTCCTCGAGGACGGCTTCCCCGGTCTCGGCGGCGACACCGACACCGTCGTCTGGCACACCGGCTCCGGCACGGTCCGGGCCGCCGACGTCGAGCAGACGATGAGCGACACCCTGGACCGGATCGCCGACCTGCCCGGCGTGGCCTCGGTCGTCAGCCCGTACGAGGGCCGAGGCGGCAGCCAGATCAGCGGCGACGGACGTACGGCGTACGCCACCGTCACCTTCGAGAAGTCCGCCGAGGACATCGAGGCGGGCGAGGCGCGGGCCGTCGTCGACGCGGCGCAGGCCGCGCGGGCCGACGGGCTCCAGGTGGAGCTGGGCGGCGGCGCCATCGCGCTCACCGAGTCGTCCGGCGGACACCTCGCCGAGGCTCTCGGGGTGGCCGTCGCGGCCGTCGTGCTGTTCCTCGCCTTCGGCTCGCTCGCCGCCTCCCTGCTGCCCATCGCCACCGCCCTGGTGAGCGTCGGCACGGCGTACGCCGGGATCGTGCTGCTCGGCCACGCGATGACCGTCGCAGACTTCGCGCCCATGCTCGGCATGCTGATCGGGCTCGGCGTGGGCATCGACTACGCCCTGTTCATAGTCACCAGACACCGACGCGGCCTCAAACGCGGCCTGTCCGTGACCGAGGCCGCCACCAACGCCGTCACGACCACGGGACGCGCCGTCGTCTTCGCTGGTGCGACCGTTTGCATAGCCCTGCTCGGGATGCTGATCCTGCGCCTCGGCTTCCTCAACGGCGTCGCGATCGCCGCCTCCCTGACAGTGGTCCTGACCGTCGCGGCCTCCGTGACCCTGCTGCCCGCCCTGCTGTCCTTCATCGGACCGCGCGCCCTGAGCCGCCGCGAACGGCGCAGGCTGGCCGAGCACGGGCCCGAGCCGGAGCTGCCCACCGGATTCGCCGCCCGCTGGTCCGCGTTCGTCGAGCGCCACCCCAAGCTGCTCGGCGCCGCCGCCCTGGTCGTCATGGCGCTGCTCGCCCTGCCCACCCTCTCGCTCCACCTCGGCACCTCCGACCAGGGCAACAACCCGGGCACGACGACCACACGCCAGGCCTACGACCTCATCGCCGACGGCTTCGGCCCCGGCGTGAACGGCCCGCTGACCCTGGTCACGCCCGTCTCCGACGCCGAGGACCAGCTCGTCCTCGACAACCTCGCAGCGACCCTCAGGACCACCGAGGGCGTCGCGTCGGCCTCGCCGGTGACCTACAGCGCGGACGGCTCCACCGGGTACCTCACCGTCGTACCGACGTCCTCCCCGCAGTCCGCGAAGACCAGTGACCTGGTGGAGCGGCTGCGCGAAAAGGTCCTCCCGCGCGCGGAGACCGGCACCTCCCTCGACCTCCAGGTCGGCGGGGTCACGGCGAGTTACGACGACTTCGCGGATGTGATCGTCGGCAAGCTGCCGCTGTTCGTCGGAGTCGTCATCGGCCTGGGCTGCCTGCTGCTGCTTCTCGCGTTCCGGTCGATCGGCATCCCGCTCAAGGCCGCCGCGATGAACGTCGCCGCCGTCGCCTCCGCGTTCGGGGTCGTCGTCGCGATCTTCCAGTGGGGCTGGGGGAGCGAACTCCTCGGCCTCGGCAGCCCGGGCCCGATCGAGCCCTTCCTCCCCGTGATCATGGTCTCGGTCCTCTTCGGGCTCTCCATGGACTACCAGGTCTTCCTGGTCAGCCGGATGTACGAGGAATGGCTGGAGACCGGCGACAACCGGCGGGCCGTCCGGGTCGGCCTCGCCGAGACCAGCCGCGTGATCAACTCCGCGGCCGTCATCATGATCTCCGTCTTCCTCGCCTTCGTCCTCTCCGGCGACCGCGTGATCGCCATGTTCGGCATCGCCCTGGCCGCCGCCGTCGCCCTCGACGCCTTCGTCCTGCGTACGCTCCTGGTGCCCGCGCTGATGCACCTGCTCGGCGGCGCCAACTGGTGGCTGCCCCGCTGGCTCGACCGGCGCCTCCCGCGCATCAGCATCGAGCCGCCCGAGTGCCGCGTCCCCGCCGGTGAATTGGCGGGCGTCGAGGAGGCCGCCCGTGCGAGCATCGCCGACGTAACCGATGCACCTGACGTGGGCGTCATGGACGTACGAGATGTACTCGTGAAGGAGCGACCGCAGGATGTACGCGATATCCCTGGGTGACGACGGCGCCGAACTGCGGCCCCTGGAACCCTGGCACGCCGAGGAGTTCCTCGCGCACCTCGACCGGGGGCGGGAGTTCATCACCCGGCACATCCCCTTCGGCATGAACTCCACGGACGTCGACTCCGCGCGGGAGCAGCTCCAGCGGTACGCCGACCAGCGTGCCGCCGACACCGGGTCGCTGCACGGGATCTGGCTGGACGGGAAGCTCGTCGGCGGGGTGCTGTTCCTCAACTTCAGCGCGGAGTACGGCAACTGCGAGGTCGGCTGCTGGCTGGAACCGGCCGGCACCGGACGCGGCCTGATCACGCGCGCGATGCGGGTGCTCATCGACTGGGCGATTGACGAACGGGGCATGCACCGTGTGGAGTGGCACGCGTCGTCCGTCAACGAAGCGAGCATCAACGTGGCGCGACGGCTGGGCATGAGCCGTGAGGGCCTGCTGCGGGAGAACTATCCGCACCGGGGGGTCCGCGCGGACACCGAGATCTGGTCGGTACTCGCGCCCGAGTGGCAGGCCGCACGCGCGCGTGCCGCTCACAAGGATCATTAAGGAACTTCTCAGACGACGTCCGTACGGTGCGAGGCATGGGAACCAAGACAGCAGACGAGACCGGCGCCGAGACCGGTACCGAGGCACAGAGCGACGACGCCAAGAGCGGCAAGGAGACGGTGGACATCACCAAGGACGAACAGCCGACGGAGGCCACGGCTGAGACCGAGGCCGAGGTCGAGGTCCTGGGCGACGCGGACGAGTACGAGGGCGAGGACCTCGACGAGACGGACCTCGCGCCCGAGAAGAAGAGCCCCTCCGGCGTCGGCCAGGGTGCCGCCGCCGTCGTGGCCGCCGTACTCGGCTTCGTCTCGCTCACCGGCAGCTGGCTGGGCACGGTCGCCTCCGCGCGCGCGAACATCACGGGCCAGCTGGAGATGCAGGCCTCGTCGTCCGCGAGCATCGCCGCCCAGATCGAGGCGCTCTACGGCGACGCCTGGCAGGCCACCGCGCTGTGGGGCGGCATCTTCGCGCTGGCCGCGCTGCTCGTCGGTGTCGCGGTCCTCGCCCGGCCCGCGTTCGGCGCCCCGGGCAAGCCGCAGGCCGTCTGGATCAAGTCGGTCTCCTGGGCGGGCGTCGCTCTCGGCGTCCTCGGGCTGCTTCTCGCGGTCCTGAAGTACACCGACGTACTGCTGAGCCTGCCCTCGGCCTGATCCGGGGCGGAATCACCGCAGGTCATGAGGGGCCTTAGGCCGGTCGTAAGCACCTTACGGCCCGTCTGAGGCCCCTCACCCGTTCCTAAGGCCCCCACCCCCTCGGAAGATGCGGAACTCTCCCGATGTGGCGGACCCCCCTGGGAGACGAAGGTTGGGACATCGCAGAAAGCGATGACCGACCGATCTCGTCACAGACCCGAGGGACACCACATGTTCGAGTACGAGCTCCAGCAGATCCGTTCCGCCGAACTGCGCAGCGAGGCCGCGAACGAGCGCCTCGCCCGGCAGGCGGTCCGCAGCGCCCGCGCCGCCCGCCGCGAGGCAGCGGGCCGAGCCGCAGAGGGCGAGGTGCATACCGACCACCGGCGCCGGCACTGGTTCACCCGGGCCGCGTGAGCACCGGGGGACGGGCGGACGGTCGTACGGCGGCGCTCCTCCCCGCGCACGCCGCGACTGTCCGCCCGACCGTCCCCACCGCCCCCACGGTCGTTCCGGCGGACGGCCCGATAACCAGTCCCGCGATGTCAGAGCCCTGTGCGATGCTCTGGCCCGTGGAGACCAGGTCCGTCAGTCCGGTGTTCGTCGGTCGTGTCGACGAGTTGGGGGTGTTGCGCGACGCGCTCGACCGTGCCGACAGCGGTGAGCCGCAGGCCCTGCTGCTCGGCGGGGAGGCCGGGGTCGGGAAGACGCGGCTGGTCGAGGAGTTCGCCGGGGTCGCCGACGGCCGCGGTGCCGTCGTCGTGCTCGGCGGCTGTGTCGAGATCGGCGCCGACGGGCTGCCCTTCGCGCCCTTCTCCACCGCCCTGCGCGCCCTCCTGCGGGCGCTGCCCGACGAGCTGGCCGCCGCCGCTGCCGGACAGGAACAGGAACTGGCCCGGCTGCTGCCGGAGTTGGGCGAGACCGGCGCCGGACGGCACGACGAGGAGGGCATGGCCCGCCTCTTCGAACTCACCGCGCGCCTGCTGGAACGCGTCGCCGCCGACCGGACCGTCGTCGTCGCCCTCGAAGACCTCCACTGGGCCGACGCCTCCACCCGCCACCTCCTCGCCTACCTCTTCCGCACCCTGCGCACCGGCCGCCTCGTCGTCCTCGCCACCTACCGCGCCGACGACATCCACCGCCGCCACCCCCTGCGCCCCCTCCTCGCCGAACTCGACCGGCTGCGCACGGTCCGCCGGATCGAGCTGAGCCGCTTCAACCGCGCCGAAGTGTCCTGCCAGATCGCCGGTATCCTCGCCGCCGAACCCGAACCGGCCCAGGTCGACGAGATCTTCGACCGCTCCGACGGCAACGCCTTCTTCGTCGAGGAACTCGCCGTCGCCGCCCACGAGGGCTGCCGCACCCGCCTCACCGACACCCTCCGCGACCTGCTCCTCGTCCGCGTCGAAAGCCTGCCCGAGAGCGCCCAGCGGGTCGCCCGGATCGTCGCCGAGGGCGGCTCCACCGTCGAGTACCGGCTGCTCGCCGCCGTCGCGGGCCTCGCCGAGGACGACCTCATCGAGGCGCTGCGCGCGGCCGTCGGCGCCAACATCCTGCTCGCCACCCCGGCCGGCGACGGCTACCGCTTCCGCCACTCCCTGGTCCGCGAGGCCGTCGGCGACGACCTGCTCCCCGGCGAACGCTCCCGCCTCAACCGCCGCTACGCCGAGGCCCTGGACGCCGACCCGGCCCTCGTCCCCGCCGACGAACGCACCATGCGCCTGGCCAGCTACTGGTACCACGCCCACGACCCGGCCAAGGCCCTCCCCGCCGTCCTGGACGCCTCGGTCACCGCCCGCCGCCGGTACGCCTACGCCGAGCAACTACGGCTCCTGGAACGGGCGATGGAGCTGTGGGACGTCACCCCCGACGCCGTACGGGCCGTACTCCGCCCCGTCGACTACACCGAGGTCTACCCGCCCTGCGGCTGTGACCCGGCCACCACCCCCCTGAGCTACCTCGACCTCATGGCCGAGGCCGCCGTCGCGGGCCGGCTGTGCGGGGAGCGCGAACGCGCCCTGAAGATCACCAAGCGCGCCCTGCACCTCCTGGAGGACGACGGCGATCCGCTGCGTGCCGCCTGGTTCTGGTGCCAGCGCTCCCGCCTGGTCCAGGCCCTGTCCCGGGGCGACGGCTGGCAGGAACTGGGCACCGCCCAGGAACTCGTACGGGGTTTGCCGCCCTCGGAGGTCCACGCCGAGGTCCTGGCCAGTGTCGCCACCTGGTCGATGCTGCACTGCCCGGGCCCCGAAGCCCTCGCCGCCGCCGAACAGGCTGTCGAGTACGCGCGCATGATGAGCGCCCACGAGACCGAGATGGGGGCGCGTATCACCCTCGGCGTCCTCATGGCCCAGTCGGGCGGTATCGAACGGGCCCTCGCGGAGATGCACGAGGTCAAGGAACGCGCGGTCGAGGGCCACATGCCGTTCGTCGTGGGGCGCGCCTATGTGAACCTGCCGGGCTCCCTGGAGGGAGTCGGCCGTTCCCGCGAGGCCGTTCCGATCCTGGAGGAGGGCATCGCCTACACGCGGAAATTCGGGCTGCTCGACTCCGAGGCCTGGGTGTGGGGCAATCTCTCCGAGTCCCTGTACTCCCTCGGCCGCTGGGACGAGGCAGTCGAGGCCGCGGCGAACGCGCTGCAGCGCGGCCAGAGCGACACCCCTCAGGGGGCCAGCGCCATCTGCCTGGCCCATCTCGCGCTGAGCCGGGGGGACGTGACCGAGGCGGCGAACCGACTGGCCGCCGCCCGGGCCCACTTCGGCTCCCACGACCGCATGCCCCAGTACTCGCTCCCGCTCGCCCGCATCGCCCTCGGCGTCGCCGCCGCGGAGGGCCGCCTCCTCGACGCCCGCACAGAACTGGGCCAGGTCCTGGACGCCGGCTTCCCGCCCGGCACCCACAGCTACGCCTGGTGCCTGATCCTCGCCGCCGCCACCGCCGAGGGCGACGCGCGGGACCTGCCCACCGCTGAGGCAGGCCGCCGCGAAACCCTCGAACGCATCCTCGACACCGTCAAGAAGCTCACCACGGACGCCCCCGTCTGGCTCGCCCACGAGCAGTGGGTCCGCGCCGAACTCCGGCGCGCCGACGGCACGGCCGGCCCGGACACCTGGTCGCCGGTCGTCACCGCCTTCGAGGCCCTGGACCGCCCGTACGACCTCGCCCGCGTCCGCCACCGCCTCGCCGAGGCCCTGCTGACGGACGGCGCCGAACCCGACGACCGCGACCGGGCGACCGAACTCCTCCGGCTGTCCGCCACCGTCGCCGACCACCTGGGCGCCCGCCCCCTCGCCGACGCCGTCACCCTTCTGGCTCAGCGCGCCCGCCTCACCCTGACCGGCGCCCCCGCCCGCCCCGCCCTCGACCCGGCCGAGTCCCTGGGCCTCACCAGCCGCGAACGGGACGTCCTGCGCCTGGTCTCCGCCGGCCGCACCAACCGCCAGATCGCCGAGGAACTCTTCATCTCCCCGAAGACCGCGAGCGTCCACGTCTCCAACATCCTGGGGAAACTGGGCGTCTCGGGGAGGGGAGAGGCAGCGGCGGTGGCGCATCGGCTGGGGCTGTTCCCGGCTGGTACACGCTGACGGCCTCGACGCGGGATACTGGCGGCAGGACAAACTCCGCGGAGGAGCCGTGTTGTACCAGATCGAGTTCACCGAGCGTGCCGCCGCACAGCGCGACACGCTCCCCGAAGACCGGCGCAAGCTCCTGGAACGCGGGCTGCTGAAGCTGGCCGAGGATCCCTTCACACCCGTGTCGCAGGCCGTCAGCGGCGAGGACATCCGTGTGGTGTCCGTCGCCCCCGGGCTGACCGTCGACTACATGGTCCACCGGGCGTTCCTGATCCTGGTCTCGGTGGCTGTCCTCGACCAGTCGTTGATTGACGAATAGGCCTCTGCCGGACCGCTACGTCACCTGAAGCTCCAGAATCCGGTCGTCCCCCTCCTTCGGCGTCCCCCGCCCGTCCGTCGCGCTCGTCACCAGCCACAGTTTGTCGCCGCCCGCCGACACCACCGTGCGGAGCCTGCCGTACTCGCCCTCCAGGAACGCCTGCGGGTCGGCCGCGGCCTTCGTGCCGTCGAGGGGGATGCGCCACAGGCGCTGGCCCTTCAGGCCCGCCATCCAGATCGAGCCCTCGGCGTAGGCGATACCGCTGGGGGACGCGTCGTCCGTGCGCCACTGGGCCAGGGGGTTGTGGAAGGCGTCGTCGTCGCTGTCGCCCTCCGCCTCGGGCCAGCCGTAGTTGTCGCCCGGCGCGATCTGGTTCAGCTCGTCCCAGGTGTCCTGGCCGAACTCCGAGGCGAACAGCCGCTGCTCGGAGTCCCAGGCGAGGCCCTGCACATTGCGATGGCCGTACGAGTACACCGCGGAGTCGGGGAAGGGGTTGCCCGGAGCCGGTTCGCCCTCCGGGGTCATGCGCAGGATCTTGCCGCCCAGCGAGGACTTGTCCTGCGACAGCCCCGTGTCACCGCTCTCGCCCGTGCCCGCGTACAGCATCTTGTCGGGGCCGAAGGCGATCCGGCCGCCGTTGTGGATGTATCCCTTCGGGATACCCCGGAAGACCGTGTTCGGGGCGCCCAGCTGCTCGCCCGCCGGCTTCTCCTCCTCGTACAGCATGCGGGCGATGCGGTTGTCCGACTCCGTCGTGAAGTACGCGTAGACCATGTGGTCCGACGCGAAGGAGGGGGACAGGGCCAGGCCCATCAGGCCGCCCTCGCCCGCCGGGGAGACTCCGGGCACCTCGCCCAGCTCCGTCTTCTTGCCCGTCTCCGTGTCGACCCTCGTGATCGTGCCCTCGTCACGGGAGGAGACCAGCAGATCGCCGTCCGGGAGCGGAGCCAGACCCCAGGGGCTCTTCAGGTCCTCCGTGACCGTCCGCAGCACCTTCACCGTGCCCTTGGCCGGCGGGGCGGCCTCCGCGGTCGCCCGCTCGGAGGGCGACGACGTGGACGGCGTACGCGTACCGCTCGGTGACGCACTGTCGTCGCCTCCTCCTCCCTCGTCGGAGGAGCAGCCGGCCGTGAGCAGGAGCGTGGCTGCGGCCAGTACGGCCGTCACAGCTCGACGTTGCACGATCATGGTCCCTTCGACGCGGCACGTTCTCCTTGTCATACACCGCTCGCGCCCCACGAGTTCCCGATCCCCGAAGCCTGATGCCCCGGCCCGGGTTCCCGCGGTGCCCACTTCCCTACTTATCCACTCGCATCGTCCGTATCAGTCCCACGACCCCTGCGCCCTGGGCAGTTCCGCGACCTCCGTCAGATCCGCCGCCGACAGCCGCAGCTCCGCCGCCCGCGCGTTCTGCGCCACCCACCGTTCCCGCTTCGCCCCCGGTACCGGCACCACGTGCCGGCCCTGCGCGAGCACCCACGCCAGCGCCACCTGGGCCGGGGTGACCTCCGGACCGAGACGCGCCGCCACCCGGCGCAGGCCCGCCACGATCGGCTGGTTCGCGGCCATCATCTCGGCCGTGAAGCGCGGATGCCGGGCCCGGATGTCCTCCGGCTCGAAGCCCCCGCCCGGCGTCAGCGTCCCGGTCAGGAAACCGTTGCCCAGGGGCATCGCCGCCAGAAAGCCCACCCCGCGCGCGGAGCACCACGGCAGCAGCGACTCCAGTGCCTCGGTCGACCACACCGACAGCTCGGCCTGCACCGCGCTGACCGGAAACACCTGCTGCACCCGCTCCAACTGACGGATCGTCGCGTCGTACAGCCGCGCCTGCGACCGGCGCCCGGTCCGCGCGCCCATCGCGGACAGCCCCAACGCCCGTACCTTTCCGGCCTGTACGAGTTCCGCCAGCGCGCCCCAGGTCTCCTCGACGGGAACCTCGGGGTCCGCGCGGTGCAGCTGGTACAGGTCGATGACGTCCGTCTGGAGCCGGCGCAGCGACGCGTCGCACGCCCGTCTCACGTATCCAGGGCGGCCGTTGGCCACGATGTGCTGATCGCCCACCAGCAGACCGACCTTCGTCGACACGAAGGCGTCCGGGCGCCGTTCCCGCAACACCCGCCCCACCAACAGCTCGTTGGTGAACGGCCCGTACATGTCGGCCGTGTCCAGGAGCGTCGAGCCCTCGTCCAGGGCCCGGTGCACGGCCCGCACCGACTCCTCGCCGCGCTGCCGGGACGCGCTGTACGCCCAGCTCATCGGCATGCACCCGAGGCCCACGGCCCCCACTTCGAGCGCCGCCGCGCCGATCGTCCTGCGCTCCACCTGGTCGTGAACCTCTCTCTCCCTGCGCCCCAAACCTAACCTCTGTACGCACAGGGGTTCGCCCAGGACCGATCGACCACCTGCCCTAGCCTCGTGACCATGACTGCTGACGTGTGGCTTCCCATCCCGCCGGAAGAGATCGAGGGCCTCCCCGAAGGGCCGAACTACCTCTTCTGGAACGGCGATCACGACTACCCGGGGGACCCGGCCGACTGCGCGTTCTACGTGGTGCCGTACATGAAGCCCGTCGAGGTGTGTGTACGTCCCCTGCCGGAGATGTCCGGCGTCCAGGTGCTGCAGACCCTGTCCGCCGGCGTCGACAACATCCAGCCAGGTCTCGGCCAACTGCACCCGGGCGTACGGCTGTGCAACGCGCGCGGTGTGCACGAGGCGAGCACCGGTGAGCTGACCCTCGCCCTGATCCTGGCCTCGCTGCGCGGCATCCCCGACTTCGTGCGCGCGCAGGCCAAGGGGGAGTGGCTGGGCGGGTTCCGGCCGGCGCTCGCCGACAAGAGCGTCCTCATCGTCGGGTACGGCTCGATCGGCGCCGCCATCGAGGACCGGCTCGCGCCCTTCGAGCTCGCGCGGGTGGCGCGCGTCGCGCGCTCTGAGCGCACCACGGCGCGCGGACCGGTGCATCCGCTCACCGAACTGCCCGCCCTGCTCCCCGAAGCCGACATCGTGATCCTCGCCACGCCCCTCACCGATCAGACGAGAGGACTGGTGAACGGCGACTTCCTGGCGCGCATGAAGGACGGCGCACTGCTCGTGAACGTGGCCCGCGGGCCCGTCGTGGACACCAAGGCACTGCTGGCCGAGCTGGAGTCCGGGCGCCTCACGGCCGCCCTCGACGTCACCGATCCGGAACCGCTGCCGCCGGGACACCCCTTGTGGCAGGCGCCCGGCGTGCTCATCAGCCCCCATGTCGGCGGCCCGACCTCCGCGTTCCGGCCACGCGCCGAACGGTTGCTGGTGGACCAGTTGAGTCGTTTCATGAACCGGGAACCGCTGCGGAACGTGATCCTTACGACGGGGACGATCGACGCGTAGTCCGGTTCGGGCACACTCCGCATTCCCCCGGATGCGAGGTGTGTCCGTATTGCCGCTGGTCGTCACGGAGAGTAGAGGAACTATGTCCCTGAGTGACGAGACTGGTGTATCGTCCCGACAGGGGCTGCGCCGCGAACCGTTCGGCGCCGGGGACGGACATTTCAGACTGTGAGGGGGGCGACGGGCGATGCACGGCCTATGGGCGAACGATCCGACGCGGCGGGGCCGCCGACGGCGACCCTGGCGCACGGCCGCGCGCAGACGCGGTCACTGCAGCCATCACCACCACCGCCGGCACAGCGGTCGCCGGAGGCACACGCACACCTCGCCCCCGGTACCCGGCGCGCACCCGGCGCACCGGGTCGCGCGGGACGCGGGAGCGGCGCGGGTCCGGAGGGTCCGGTGAGTTCCCCGGGGGCGCTGTTGAGCCGCCGCCGGCCGGTCTCCGGCGGGGGGACGAGCCTGGTCTCGCAGCTCGTACTGGCCCTGGTCTGCGCGGGATACGCCGTCGGTTCCGCGCTCGGCTGGGGCTCCCCCCGACTCGCCCTGATCATGGGCGACTTCGGGCTGAGCGCCGCGGCGGCCACCGCGGCCGTCTCCTGCTTCCTCTACGCCCGCAGCCGTATCCGCTTTCGACCCGCCTGGCTGCTGT
This sequence comes from Streptomyces sp. NPDC002156, assembly GCF_053593675.1. Classification (NCBI taxonomy): domain Bacteria; kingdom Bacillati; phylum Actinomycetota; class Actinomycetes; order Kitasatosporales; family Streptomycetaceae; genus Streptomyces; species Streptomyces sp. NPDC002156. Next base: position 22,573 of record NZ_JBSFDA010000127.1, read on the forward strand.
TCGGGCTGTCGTCCGCCATGGCCTCCCTGGGCAACCTGGTCTGGGGGTGGTACGAGGTCGTGCTCGACGTGGACGTGCCCAGCCCCAGCCTCGCCGACCTGTTCTTCCTGTGCTTCGCCCCGCCCGCCATCGTGGGACTCCTGGTCCTCGCCAAGCGGCCGGTGACGAAGGCCGGCTGGGTCTGCATGGTCCTCGACGCCTGGCTGATCGGCGGCTCGCTGCTCACCCTGTCCTGGAGCCTCGCCCTCGCGCAGACGGCGAAGTTCGACGGACCGAGCGTCGCGCACACCGCGCTGTCACTGGCGTACCCGCTGCTCGACATCGCTCTCGTCAGCATGGTCCTCGCGCTGCACTTCCGGCGCTCCACCGTGAACCGCTCGGCGGTGAACACCGCGATCGGCGCCCTCGCCCTGACCGTGGGCTGCGACGCCCTGTTCACCTCGCCCCTGATGCACAACAACTACCACTCGGGCCAGTTGCTCGACGCGGGCTGGTTCGCCGGCTCGCTGCTGCTGGCGTACGCGCCATGGGTGGGGTCCGGCCACGAGGGTCCCGGTGAATCCGGCGGGCACACGCGCGTGGTGCACGAACACCTCCCCGGACAGCAGCGCCCGGGCGGCCGTCCCGGCGGACACCAGCACCCGCCCCACACACCTCACACGCCCCGCCAGGGCCATCCGTCCGCTCCGGGGCAAGGGCATCCGCCCGCACCGGGCGGTGATCACAGCCGGTATCCGGCCACCCGGCCCATCACCGGCTCGCTGGCCGCGCTCACGCCGTATCTGGCCGCCGCGGTCTGCACGCTGGGCATCCTCTACAACGTCCTCAACGGCCGCAGCCCCGACCGCGTGGTGCTCATCACCGCGGGCGCCGTCGTCCTCGCACTCGTCGTGCGCCAGGGCATCATGCTGCTCGACAACATCACCCTCACCCAGGAACTGGCCCAGAAGGAGAACCACTTCCGCTCCCTGGTCCAGGGCTCCAGCGACGTCATCATGATCGCCGCTCCCAACGGGATGCTGCGGTACGTCAGTCCGGCCGCCGCCGGGGTCTACGGCCGGTCCGCGGAGGACCTCGTCGGCACCGAACTCGCGAATCTCATCCACCCGGAGGACCTGGGCTGCGTGGTGCACGAAGTGCGCCGCTTCCTCGCCGCCAGCCCGGACGAGGAACCCACGACCCGGATCGAGTGCCGCTTCAAGGCCGGCGGTGGGGGTACCTCCCGCTCGAGCGAAGCCGAGAGTGGGGGAGGCTGGCTGAACGTGGAGTCCACGGTCAACCGGCACCACGGCGGCCTCATCTTCAACAGCCGGGACGTCACCGAACGGGTGCGGCTCCAGGCCCAGTTGCAGCACAACGCCGAGCACGACCCGCTCACCGACCTGCCCAACCGCGCGCTGTTCACCCAGCGGGTGCAGCAGGCCCTGTCCGGCCGCCGCTCCACCGACCGCGGCACGGCCGTCCTCTTCATCGACCTCGACGGCTTCAAGGCCGTCAACGACACGATCGGGCACCAGGCCGGGGACGAACTGCTCGTCCAGGCCGCCCGCAGACTCCAGGACGCGGTCCGGTACGGGGACACCGCCTCCCGCCTCGGCGGCGACGAGTTCGCCGCCCTGATCGTCGGCGACGGCACCCGGGACCGTACCGCCCGCGAGCGTCACATAATGGAACTGGCCGACAGACTGCGGCTCACCCTCTCGCAGCCGTACGACATCGACGGCAACGACGTCCGGGTCAACGCATCCATCGGCGTCGCCTTCGCCGAACCCGGCCTCGGCGCGGGCGAGCTGCTGCGCAACGCCGACCTGGCGATGTACCGCGCCAAGGCCTCCGGCAAGGGCCGCGTCGAGCTGTACGCGCCCCAGATGCAGCAGGACGTCGTACGGAAGGCGGAGCTGGCCACGCGGCTGCGCGCCGCACTGCACGACGGCGAGTTCGCGCTGCTGCACCAGCCCGTGGTGGCCCTGGAGAACGGCCGGATCACGTCGGTCGCCGCCCAGGCACGCTGGCGCTCCTCCCAGGGTGTGCTGTTCACGCCCGCCGAGTTCCTGCGCGTCGCCGAGGACAGTGACAAGACCGCCGAGCTGGACCGCTGGATGCTGGAGGAGGCCGTCGAACAGGCCGCCGAACGCGCCGCGACCGGGCTCGCCGTACCCGTCGCCGTCCGGATGAGCGCCCGGCGGCTCCTCGACCGTTCCCTGCCCCTCGGGTCGATCGAGACCCTGCTGACCCGGCACGGGCTGCCCACCGGCGCCCTGGTGATCGAGCTGGCGGACACCGACCCCCGGGTCTCCCTGGACGAGCTGGAGCGCCGGCTGAACGCCTTCAGACGGCTCGGCGTACAGATCGCGCTGGACGGCTTCGGCAGCGGCTACGCGGCGATCACGGCACTGCGACGGCTCCCCGTCGACGTACTGAAACTCGACCGCGGGCTGGTCGAGGGCGTCGTCGAGTCCGCGCGGCTGCACAAGATCACCAGCGGGCTGCTCAGAATCGCGAACGACCTCGGGCTCCAGTCCGTGGCCGACGGCGTGGACCTGCCGGAGCAGGTGACCGCCCTGCGCGCGATGGGCTGCACACACGGGCAGGGCATGGCCTTCTCCGGGCCGCTGGACGAGTACCGGCTGCGCCGGGCCCTGTCCACCGGCCGCTATCCCGTGCCGAACGGCCCGGCCGAGCCCGCGTTCGCGGGGGGCGGTTCCGGGGTGTACACAAGTACAGGTGCCAGTACGGGTGTGCCCGCCGTTCTCGGGGGTGGAACAGCCCTCCGCTCACATAATGAGACTCCCGTCCCACCCACTTGACAGTCGGTGCGTGCCGGGGGGAGGGTCGACCTCATGCGCACCCGAATTCTCGTACTTGGAAAGCGCGTCGGCTGACGCTGGTGAACGTTTCGGACGGACCCGGAACTCCCAGCGACCGCACCCGGCGCGCTCCCCTCGCTTGCCTCACGGCACGAGGGGTTTTTTGTTGCACCGACACCAGTCGGGCCGCGACAAAAACACAACGCACACCGCACAAAACTCGCAAAAACCCTCAGCATCGAGAAGAGAATGCCGATGACCGAGCAGGCCACCGGGGCCCATCACCCGCAGCCGCGGCCCCGTTCCGGAGGACAGCAGTCCGCCCCCGAGCACGTCACGGGTGCGAAGTCCCTCATCCGCTCGCTTGAGGAGGTCGGGGCCGAGACGGTATTCGGCATTCCCGGCGGTGCGATCCTTCCCGCGTACGACCCGCTGATGGACTCCACGCGGGTGCGGCACGTGCTCGTTCGGCACGAGCAGGGCGCGGGTCACGCGGCCACCGGCTACGCGCAGGCCACCGGCAAGGTCGGCGTCTGCATGGCGACCAGCGGCCCCGGCGCCACCAACCTGGTGACCCCGATCGCCGACGCGCACATGGACTCGGTGCCGCTCGTGGCGATCACCGGGCAGGTCGCGTCCAAGGCGATCGGTACGGACGCCTTCCAGGAGGCGGACATCGTCGGCATCACGATGCCGATCACCAAGCACAACTTCCTGGTCACCAAGGCCGAGGACATCCCGAAGACCATCGCGGAGGCCTTCCACATCGCCTCCACCGGGCGTCCGGGTCCGGTCCTGGTCGACATCGCCAAGGACGCCCTCCAGGCCCAGACCGTCTTCCAGTGGCCGCCCGCCGCGGACCTGCCCGGCTACCGCCCGGTGACCAAGCCGCACGCCAAGCAGATCCGCGAGGCCGCCAAGCTGATCACCGCCGCCAAGCGGCCGGTCCTGTACGTCGGCGGCGGTGTCCTCAAGGCACACGCCACCGCCGAGCTCAAGGTTCTCGCCGAACTCACCGGAGCGCCCGTCACCACCACCCTGATGGCGCTCGGCGCATTCCCCGACAGCCACCCGCTGCACGTGGGAATGCCGGGCATGCACGGTGCGGTCACCGCCGTCACCGCGCTGCAGAAGGCCGACCTGATCGTCGCCCTCGGAGCCCGCTTCGACGACCGCGTCACCGGCAAACTGTCCAGCTTCGCCCCGCACGCCAAGATCGTCCACGCCGACATCGACCCGGCGGAGATCGGCAAGAACCGCGCCGCCGACGTCCCGATCGTCGGGGACGCCCGCGAGGTCATCGCCGACCTGGTCCAGGCCGTGCAGAAGGAGCACAGCGAGGGCCAGACCGGCGACTACACCGCCTGGTGGAAGGACCTCAACCGCTGGCGCGAGACCTACCCGCTCGGCTACGAGCAGCCCGACAACGGCTCTCTCTCCCCGCAGCAGGTCATCGAGCGCATCGGACAGCTCGCCCCCGAGGGCACGATCTTCGCGGCGGGCGTCGGCCAGCACCAGATGTGGGCCGCGCACTACATCCAGTACGAGAAGCCCGCGACCTGGCTGAACTCCGGCGGCGCCGGAACGATGGGGTACGCGGTCCCGGCCGCGATGGGCGCCAAGGCCGGCGCCCCGGACCGTACGGTCTGGGCGATCGACGGCGACGGCTGCTTCCAGATGACCAACCAGGAACTCACCACCTGCGCGCTCAACAACATCCCGATCAAGGTCGCCATCATCAACAACGGCGCCCTCGGGATGGTCCGCCAGTGGCAGACCCTCTTCTACAACCAGCGGTACTCCAACACCGTGCTGCACTCGGGCCCGAACGACGTCAATCCGGACGCCAAGGGCACCCGCGTCCCCGACTTCGTGAAGCTGTCCGAGGCGATGGGCTGCTACGCGATCCGCTGCGAGTCCCCCGACGACCTCGACAAGGTCATCGAGGAGGCGAACTCGATCAACGACCGCCCCGTCGTGATCGACTTCATCGTCCACGAGGACGCCATGGTGTGGCCGATGGTCGCCGCCGGCACCTCGAACGACGAGATCATGGCCGCTCGGGACGTCCGCCCCGACTTCGGCGACAACGAAGACGACTGAGCGAGAGAGACGTAAAGAGACATGTCCAAGCACACCCTCTCCGTCCTCGTCGAGAACAAGCCAGGTGTCCTCGCCCGGATCACCGCCCTGTTCTCCCGGCGCGGCTTCAACATCGACTCGCTCGCCGTCGGCGTCACCGAGCACCCCGAGATCTCCCGCATCACCATCGTGGTCAACGTGATCGAGGAACTCCCCCTCGAACAGGTGACCAAGCAGCTCAACAAGCTCGTCAACGTGCTGAAGATCGTCGAACTGGAATCCGGCTCGGCCGTTCAGCGTGAACTCGTTCTGGTGAAGGTGCGCGCGGACAACGAGACGCGTTCCCAGATCGTCGAGATCGTCCAGCTGTTCCGCGCCAAGACGGTCGACGTCTCCCCGGAGGCCGTCACCATCGAGGCCACCGGCAGCAGCGACAAGCTGTCCGCGATGCTCAAGATGCTGGAGCCGTACGGCATCAAGGAACTGGTGCAGTCCGGCACGATCGCGATCGGGCGCGGCGCGCGCTCGATCACCGACCGGTCGCTGCGCGCGCTGGACCGGTCGGCTTAGACGACGGATTCGGGCGGTCGGGGTACACCGGCCGCCCGTATTGCGAGACCCCCGAACTTCACTTCCCCCCGCCGTCATACGGTGGGACGCAACACCTGCACTCAAGGAGAGAACCCAAAGTGGCCGAGCTGTTCTACGACGCCGACGCCGACCTGTCCATCATCCAGGGCCGCAAGGTCGCGGTCATCGGTTACGGCAGCCAGGGCCACGCCCACGCGCTGTCGCTCCGTGACTCGGGTGTCGACGTCCGCGTCGGTCTGCACGAGGGCTCCAAGTCGAAGGCGAAGGCCGAGGAGCAGGGCCTGCGCGTGGTGACCCCCGCCGAGGCCGCCGCCGAGGCCGACGTCATCATGATCCTCGTCCCGGACCCGATCCAGGCCCAGGTCTACGAGGAGTCCATCAAGGACAACCTCAAGGCGGGCGACGCGCTGTTCTTCGGCCACGGTCTGAACATCCGCTTCGACTTCATCAAGCCCCCGGCCGGCATCGACGTCTGCATGGTCGCCCCCAAGGGCCCGGGCCACCTCGTCCGTCGCCAGTACGAGGAGGGCCGCGGCGTTCCGTGTATCGCGGCCGTCGAGCAGGACGCGACCGGCAACGCCTTCGCGCTCGCCCTGTCGTACGCCAAGGGCATCGGTGGCACCCGCGCCGGCGTCATCAAGACGACGTTCACCGAGGAGACCGAGACCGACCTGTTCGGTGAGCAGGCCGTTCTCTGCGGTGGTACGGCCGCGCTGGTCAAGGCCGGTTTCGAGACGCTGACCGAGGCCGGCTACCAGCCGGAGATCGCGTACTTCGAGTGCCTGCACGAGCTGAAGCTGATCGTCGACCTCATGTACGAGGGCGGCCTGGAGAAGATGCGCTGGTCGGTCTCCGAGACCGCCGAGTGGGGCGACTACGTCACCGGTCCCCGCATCATCACGGACGCCACCAAGGCCGAGATGAAGAAGGTCCTCGCCGAGATCCAGGACGGTACCTTCGCGCGTGAGTGGATGGCCGAGTACCACGGCGGTCTGAAGAAGTACAACGAGTACAAGTCGCAGGACGAGGCGAGCCTGCTGGAGACGACGGGCAAGGAGCTGCGCAAGCTCATGTCCTGGGTGAACGACGAGGCGTAAGTCTTGAGGGATGGGGCCGCAGCACATGCTGCGGCCCCATTGCCGAACCCTGGGCAGGGTCTCATTCGTGGTCTCACCACGGATGAGTGATCCTTCCGCGGAGGCGTAAGACGCCCCTCGCCGCGCCACTACACTGCCGTACTACATTCGCGTCAGGCCCACAGCGTCGTGCGTCTTCCACGCGGTAGCCCCTCCACCGCCTGCGGCCGTCGGGACGGCCGTCCGCAAAGGACTGAGTGAGGACTCACGTGAGCTCGAAACCTGTCGTACTCATCGCTGAAGAGCTGTCGCCCGCGACCGTCGACGCGCTCGGCCCGGACTTCGAGATCCGGCACTGCAACGGAGCGGATCGAGCCGAACTGCTCCCCGCCATCGCCGACGTCGACGCGATCCTGATCCGCTCGGCCACCAAGGTCGACGCGGAAGCGGTCGCCGCCGCCCGGAAGCTGAAGGTCGTCGCACGAGCCGGCGTCGGCCTGGACAACGTCGACGTGCCTTCTGCCACCAAGGCCGGCGTGATGGTCGTCAACGCCCCCACCTCCAACATCGTGACCGCGGCCGAACTGGCCTGCGGTCTCCTGCTCGCCACCGCCCGCCACATTCCGCAGGCCAACGCCGCGCTGAAGAACGGCGAGTGGAAGCGCAGCAAGTACACGGGCGTGGAGCTGGCCGAGAAGACCCTCGGTGTCGTGGGTCTGGGTCGGATCGGTGCGCTGGTGGCCCAGCGCATGTCCGGCTTCGGCATGAAGGTCGTCGCGTACGACCCTTACATCCAGCCCGCGCGGGCCGCGCAGATGGGCGTCAAGGTCCTGTCGCTGGACGAGCTGCTCGAGGTCGCCGACTTCATCACCGTCCACCTGCCGAAGACCCCCGAGACGGTCGGGCTCATCGGTGACGAGGCGCTGCACAAGGTCAAGCCGAGTGTCCGGATCGTGAACGCCGCGCGCGGCGGGATCGTCGACGAGGAGGCGCTGTACTCGGCGCTCAAGGAGGGCCGCGTCGCCGGCGCCGGTCTCGACGTGTACGCGAAGGAGCCCTGCACGGACTCCCCGCTGTTCGAGCTGGACCAGGTCGTCTGCACCCCGCACCTCGGCGCGTCCACGGACGAGGCGCAGGAGAAGGCCGGTATCGCCGTCGCCCGCTCGGTGCGGCTCGCGCTCGCCGGTGAGCTGGTCCCGGACGCGGTCAACGTCCAGGGCGGGGTCATCGCCGAGGACGTCAAGCCGGGTCTGCCGCTCGCCGAGAAGCTCGGCCGGATCTTCACCGCGCTCGCGGGCGAGGTCGCGGTCCGCCTCGACGTCGAGGTGTACGGCGAGATCACCCAGCACGACGTCAAGGTGCTCGAACTCTCTGCGCTCAAGGGCGTGTTCGAGGACGTCGTCGACGAGACGGTGTCGTACGTCAACGCCCCGCTGTTCGCCCAGGAGCGCGGCGTCGAGGTACGGCTGACGACCAGCTCGGAGTCGGCCGACCACCGCAACGTCGTCACCGTGCGCGGCACGCTCGGCACCGGCGAGGAGGTGTCGGTGTCCGGCACGCTGGCCGGTCCGAAGAACCACCAGAAGATCGTCGCGGTGGGGGAGTACGACGTGGATCTGGCGCTCGCCGACCACATGGTCGTGTTCCGGTACGTCGACCGTCCGGGTGTCGTCGGCACGGTCGGACGCATCTTCGGTGAGGCGGGTATCAACATCGCCGGGATGCAGGTTTCCCGGTCGGTGGCCGGTGGGGAAGCGCTGGCTGTCCTGACCGTCGACGACACGGTTGCCCCCGGTGTGCTGACGGAGGTCGCCGAGGAGATCGGCGCGACGTCTGCTCGATCGGTCAACCTGGTCTGAGGTGACCGTCGGTCTGGGGGCTGCCGCCCCCAGGCCCCCGCTTCGGCCTGAACGGCCTCGTCCTCAAACGCCGGACGGGCTGAGATGCCCACCC
>NZ_JBSFDA010000128.1:0-30732 GCF_053593675.1 Streptomyces sp. NPDC002156
GGCTGATCGCCGTCGCGGCCGCCGCCGTCGTCCTGCTCGCCGGTGCCGGTACGTGGACGGCCGTCGCCTCCGACGACGCGCCCGCGGTGCACCGCGCCGACCGGGTCATGGACGTCGGCGGCGGGGTGCGCATCGACACGTCGTACTTCACGGCGGGGTCGAGCAAGGACCGCCGCCCCGCCGTCCTGCTCGCGCACGGCTTCGGCGGCAGCAAGGACGACCTGCGCGACCAGGCCCAGGACCTCGCCCGCGACGGGTACGCGGTACTGACCTGGTCCGCGCGCGGCTTCGGCAGAAGCACCGGCAAGATCGGGCTGAACGACCCGAAGGCCGAGGTCGCCGACGTCTCGAAGCTCATCGACTGGCTGGCCGCGCGGCCGGAGGTCCAGCTCGACAAGAAGGGCGACCCGCGCGTCGGCATGGCCGGCGGTTCCTACGGCGGCGCCATCTCGCTGCTCGCCGCCGGGTACGACCAGCGGGTCGACGCCATCGCCCCGGCCATCACCTACTGGAACCTCTCGGACGCCCTCTTCCCGGGCGGCGTCTTCAAGAAGCTGTGGGCCGGCATCTTCTTCAACACCGGCGGCGGCTGCGCCGAGTTTGAGACGCAGCTCTGCGAGATGTACCAGCGGGTCGCCGAGTCCGGGCAGCCCGACGCCGCAGCGGTGAAGCTCCTCGACGAGCGCAGCCCCGAAGCCGTCGGCGACCGCATCAAGGTGCCCACCCTGCTGATCCAGGGCCAGACCGACTCCCTCTTCCCGCTCGGCCAGGCCGACGCCGCCGCCAAGGCGATCAAGGCCAACGGCGCACCCGTGGACGTCGACTGGATCTCCGGCGGCCACGACGGCGGCGACATGGAGTCCTCCCGCGTCCAGTCCCGGGTCGAGTCCTGGTTCGACCGCTACCTCAAGGACGACAAGGGCGCCGATACCGGCTCCGCGTTCCGCGTCACCCGTACCCTCGGCTCCGGCTCCGGAGACGGCGAGCCCCGCCTCGCCGGTACGACCGACGACACCTACCCGGGCCTGGAGAGCGACCCGAAGTCGATCGCCCTCACCGGACGCGAGCAGACCTTCGAGAACCCGGCCGGCGCCAGCCCGCCCGCCGTGTCGGCCCTGCCCGGCCTCGGCGCCGGCGGCGGCCTCTCCCAGCTGTCCTCGCTCGGCGTCAGCATCTCCCTCGACTTCCCCGGCCAGTTCGCCGCGTTCGAGTCGAAGCCCGTCACGGACGACCTCCAGATCACCGGCTCGCCCACGGCCACGGTCCATGTGAAGTCGACCAGCGAGGACGCCGTCCTCTTCGCCAAGGTGTACGACGTCGGCGCCGACGGTCGCTCCCAGGTGCTGCCCTCCCAGCTCGTCGAGCCCATCCGGGTCGAGGGCGCCAAGGCCGGCAAGGACGTGAAGCTCACCCTCCCGGCCATCGACCACGAACTGGACGACGGCCACCGCCTCCGCCTGGTCCTCGCCTCCACCGACCTCGGCTACGCCTCCCCGCTGACCCCGGCGACGTACACCGTCTCCCTCAAGGGCGACCTGGAGGTGCCCACGCCGCTCGGCCGCGCCGACCGTACGGACGTCCTGCCCGCCTGGGTCTGGTACCTGCCGATCGCCGGCGCCCTGATCGCCGCGCTCCTGCTGGTCACCGGCCGCCGCCGGATCGTCACCCCGGCCCCCGACCCCGCGCTCGCCGAGGTCCCGCTCCAGATCACCGATCTGAGCAAGAAGTACAAGAACGGCGACCGCTACAGCGTCCGCGATCTCACCTTCAGCGTGGAGAAGGGCCAGGTCCTGGGCCTGCTCGGGCCGAACGGCGCGGGCAAGACCACGACCCTGCGCATGCTGATGGGCCTGATCCAGCCGGACGGCGGCCAGATCCGCGTCTTCGGCCACGCGATCGTGCCGGGCGCCCCGGTGCTCTCCCGCGTCGGCGCCTTCGTCGAGGGCGCGGGCTTCCTCCCGCACCTGTCCGGCCGGGAGAACCTGGAGCTGTACTGGGCAGCCACCGGCCGCCCGACCGAGGACGCCCACCTGGACGAGGCCCTGGAGATCGCCGGCCTCGGCGACGCCCTGGCCCGCGCGGTCCGCACCTACTCCCAGGGCATGCGCCAGCGCCTCGCCATCGCCCAGGCCATGCTCGGCCTGCCCGACCTCCTCATCCTCGACGAACCGACCAACGGCCTCGACCCGCCGCAGATCCGCGAGATGCGCGAGGTGATGATCCGGTACGCGGAAGCCGGCCGGACGGTCATCGTCTCCAGCCACCTCCTCGCGGAGGTCGAGCAGACCTGCACGCACCTCGTCGTCATGGACCACGGCAAGCTCGTCCAGGCGGGGCCCGTGAGCGAGATCGTCGGCTCCGGCGACACCCTGCTGGTCGGCACGTCCGAGCCCGTGGACGAGCCCCTCGTCGAGAAGATCGCCGCCCTGCCCGGCGTCGACTCGGCCGTCCGCGCCGACGGCGGCCTGGTGGTCCGCCTCGACACCGACGGCAACGCCCGCCGGCTGGTCGCCGAACTGGTCCGGCTGGAGGTCCCCGTGGAGTCGGTCGGCCCGCACCGCCGCCTCGAAGACGCCTTCCTCACCCTGATCGGAGAGTCCGCATGAGCACGCTGGCCGAGCGTGCCGAGCACGCAGACCCCGGGCCCACGGAGCCCAAGGAGTCCAAGGGGCCCAAGACGCCCGTAGAGGTCGCCGACGGCTACCGCGCGGGCCGCACCCTGCCCTTCCGGGTCGAGCTGGTCCGGCAGCTGAAGCGCCGCCGCACCATGGTCATGGGCGGCATCCTGTTCGCCCTGCCCCTCGTGCTGCTGATCGCCTTCCAGGTCGGCGGCACGCCCGGCGAGGGCAACACCCGGGTGAACCTGATGGACACGGCCACCGCGTCCGGCGCGAACTTCGCCGCGGTGAACCTGTTCGCCGCGGCGGGCTTCCTGCTCGTCATCCCCGTCGCGCTGTTCTGCGGCGACACGGTCGCCTCGGAGGCCAGCTGGTCCTCCCTGCGCTACCTCCTCGCCGCCCCCGTGCCGCGCGCCCGGCTGCTGTGGTCCAAGCTCGCCGTCGGACTCACCCTCAGCCTGGCGGCGCTCGTGCTGCTGCCGGTCGTCGCGCTCGCCGTCGGCTCGGTGGCGTACGGCTGGGGTCCGCTGGAGTTGCCCACCGGCGGTGAGATCGCCCCGGGCACCGCCGCGCAGGCCCTGCTGATCACCGTGGCGTACATCTTCGTGTCCCAACTGGTCACCGCCGCCCTGGCGTTCTGGCTCTCCACGAAGACCGACGCCCCGCTCGGCGCGGTCGGCGGCGCCGTCGGCCTCACCATCGTCGGCAGCGTCCTCGACGAGGTCACCGCCCTCGGCGACTGGCGCCACTTCCTGCCCACGCACTGGCAGTACGCCTGGCTGGACGTCGTCAACCCGAACCCCGACTACACCGACATGATCCAGGGCGTCTCCATCTCGGTAACGTACGCCCTGGTCCTGTTCGCCCTGGCCTTCCGGGGTTTCGCCCGCAAGGACGTCGTCTCCTAGGTCACCGGAGGATCACCTACCGGTCTCGGAGGCCACCCCTCGTGGCCACTTCGAGATCCATCCGCAACACCCCGTACCGCACATTCCGGCCCCCTTCGCCGTCACAGTCACAGAAGTTGACGTCGGCCGACGTCAACCGACGGAGGGGGCACGGCAGATGGAGCGGAACCGAATACGGAAACTGCGCAGTGCGCTGATCGCGCTGACGGCCGCGAGCGGCCTGCTGCTCACCGGTTGCAGTGGGGGTGTCGGCGAAAGCAGCGGCGACAGCGGCCAGGGCTACGGCCAGACCGGCAAACAGGACTCCGGCGGCGGCTCGGGGGGCTACGCGCCCTCCGTGCCCGACGGCTCCGGCGAACTGCAGGACGGCGACGGGAGCGCACGCGAAGGCACCACGGAGGGGGCAACGGAAGGAGAGACGGAAGGCGAGTTCGCCCCGTCCCCCGACTACCTCTCCACCTTCGCCCTCGACGTCGACACCGCCTCGTACGGCTACGCGCGCCGCACCCTCGCCGACGGCCGCCTCCCCGACCCGTCGACGGTCCGGCCGGAGGAGTTCGTCAACAGCTTCCGCCAGGACTACGAACGCCCCGACGGCAACGGCTTCTCGGTCACCGTCGACGGCGCCCGCACCGACCGCGAGGACTGGTCCCTGGTCCGCGTCGGCCTGGCCACCCGCCCCGCCGGGGAAGAGGGCGAACGCCCGCCCGCCGCCCTCACGTTCGTCATCGACATCTCCGGCTCCATGGCCGAGCCCGGCCGCCTCGACCTCGCCAAGGACTCCCTCGGCGTGATGACGGACCGACTGCGCGACGACGACTCCGTCGCGATCGTCACCTTCAGCGATGAGGCCGAGACCGTCCTGCCGATGACCCGCCTCGACGACAACCGGGACCAAGTCCACGACGCGATCGACGACTTGGAGCCCACCGAGTCGACCAACCTCGGCGCGGGCGTCCGCACCGGCTACGCCACAGCGGTGGAGGGCCTGCGCGAGGACGCCACGAACCGGGTCGTCCTGGTCTCGGACGCACTGGCCAACACAGGCGACACGGACGCCGACTCGATCCTCGACCGCATCTCCGACGCCCGCCGCGAACACGGCATCACCCTCTTCGGCGTGGGCGTCGGCAGCGACTACGGCGACGCCCTGATGGAACAGCTCGCAGACAAGGGCGACGGCCACACCACCTACGTCTCGAACGAGACCGACGCCCGCAAGGTGTTCTGCGAGCAGCTCCCGCGCAACATCGACCTCACGGCCCGCGACGCCAAGGCCCAGGTCGCCTTCGACCCGGAGACGGTCGCCGAGTTCCGACTGATCGGCTACGACAACCGCCGGGTCGCCGACGACGACTTCCGCGACGACAGCGTCGACGGCGGAGAGGTGGGCCCCGGCCACACGGTCACCGCCCTGTACGCCGTCCGCACCAAGCAGTCCGCCTCGGGCCACCTGGCCACGGCAACGGTCCGCTGGCAGGACCCCGAAACCCGCGAACCCCACGAGGAATCGGGCCAGTTGGAGTCGAAGAGGCTGAACGACACCCTCTGGGACACCCCGTCCCGCTTCCAGGTGACAGCGGTGGCCGCGTACTTCGCCGACGCCCTACGCAGGGGCGACGACCGCTGGCCCACCCTCCCCGCAGCCCCAACCCTGGGCGAACTGACAGAGAGGGCCCACGACTTGGCAACCACCACAGAGGACAAGGCAGTACACCAACTGGCAGAGGCAATAGACCAGGCGAGGCGATACAAGGACTGAACGGTGCTGGGGAACTCCGGGTGCGACGGGCGCCCCTTCAGGGGCGCGGGGAACTGCGCGACCAGCCCCCATCGACCCGCGGCCAAAGAACCACCCATCCACGCTAACCGCACACAGACGGAACAGCCCGCCCAAGCCCCACCAAATGCAACCCGTCCAACCCGTACCCCCGCGCGGAGCGCCCCGCCGCAACCACAAGCCGCACCTCACACCCACCCCCCGACCGAACCCCCTCCGTCTCCGCCAACACCCCGAGCAACTCCGTAGTGATCCGATCCAGCACCGGCCGAACCTCCGTGACCAGATCAGGCCGCTCGACAGGCCGCAGCTCAGGATGCGCGTCCCACCGCGCATACAGCCCCCGCTGAACCACCTTGTTCGCCTCGATCTGATCCCGGAACACGGCAGCGACCGCCGCCGGATCGAGTCCGAGCCCAACGGCCCGCGAAGACACGTCATCCAGGATCTGCTGCTCCCGCACCGGATCGTCGATCGGCTTGTCCGTGCCGTACTTGGCGGCGGCGACCTTGTCGGCGACCAGCAGCCGCTCGGCGAACAGGTCGGTCAGCGGGGCAAGGGAAAGTACGGAGGAGGAGGCAACGGCGTTTGCCTGTACCGGAGTCGAAGTCTGAGCGACGGCAGGCACCGCACCGCACACGCCGAAGACCGCCGACGCGCATACAGCGACAAGAACGGAACGCATGGGATTCCTTTCAGTGGGGGGTGACAACAAAATATCTGTTCCTGCGCAACCCATTGAACTTCCGCTACGCCCAAGTAACTTGACTCGAACTCAGGAGGACCAAGACCACCACCGGGAGTCGGCGACATGGGCGTACGCAAGGACCTGAAGCAGGCGAAGCGCCGCACCGATCTGGCGGCCCGCCACCGGATCGAGCTGGTCCGCGACGAGCGGACCGGCACCGTCCGCGAGGCGAGTGCCGCCCCGATGGTGGCAGCCCCCACCACGGGCAGCACCGCCGACCTGCCCTACACCAACGCCGCCGAGGCCCCCGACGCGGTGATCCTGCGCCGCCGAGCGGACGACGGCACCTGGAGTCCGGTCACAGCCGCCGCCTTCGCCGCCGAAGTCACCGCCACCGCAAAGGGGTTGATCGCGGCGGGCCTCGAACAGGGCGGCCGGGTCGCGGTGATGTCCCGTACCCGCTACGAGTGGACGGTCCTGGACTTCGCCATCTGGGCGGCCGGCGGCCAGACCGTCCCCGTCTACGCCACCTCGTCCGCCGCCCAAGTCGACTGGATCGTAAGGGACTCGGGGGCCCGTCTGGTCGTCACGGAGACGCCCGACAACACGGCCACCGTCACCACCGGCACGGCCGCCCACCCCCAACCCCCGCGCATCCTCACCCTGGACGAGGGCGCGATGGCCGAACTCGCCGCCCTGGGAAGGGACTTGCCGGACGAGGAGGTGACCAAGCGGCGCGCGTCCCTGACCCCCGACACCACCGCCACCATCTGCTACACCTCCGGCACCACAGGCCGGCCGAAGGGCTGCGTCCTCACCCACGCCAACCTGCACAACGAGGCCGCGAACGTCGTGGAGTTGCTGCACCCGATCTTCAAGGAGGTCACCGGCCAGACCGCCTCCACCCTCCTCTTCCTCCCCCTCGCCCACATCATGGGCCGGGCCCTTCAGATCGGCTGTCTGATGGCCCGTATCGAGATCGGCCACTTCCCGAGCATCAAGCCCGACGAACTCCGCCCGGTACTGCGGGAGTTCAGGCCGACCTTCCTGGTAGGCGTCCCGTACCTCTTCGAGCGGATCCACGCCACCGGCCGCGCGACCGCCGAGAAGATGGGCCGCGCCGCCTCCTTCGACCGCGCCCACCGCGTAGGCGTCCGCTTCGCCGAGGCATACCTGGAGAAGTTCCTCGCGGCAGGCGGCAGAGCCGCCAAGGGCCCCGGACCGTCCCTCTACGCGGCCTGGGCCCTGTACGACCTGCTCGTGTACCGCCGTATCCGCAAGGAGCTGGGCGGACGCATGCGGTACGCCATCAGCGGCGGCTCCCCGCTCGACCGCGACCTCAGCCTCTTCTTCTACGCCGCCGGAATCATCGTCTACGAGGGCTACGGCCTCACCGAGACGACCTCCGCCGCCACCCTCGTCCCGCCCCTGGCCCCCCGCCCCGGCACGGTCGGCCTCCCGGTCCCCGGCACCGCCGTCCGGATCGCCGACGACGGCGAGGTCCTCGTCAAGGGCGGGGTCGTCTTCGGCGCCTACTGGAACAACCCGGCGGCGACGGACGCGGTATTGAGCAGCGACGACTGGTTCGCGACCGGCGACCTCGGCGCCCTCGACGACGACGGCTACCTCACCATCACGGGCCGCAAGAAGGACATCATCGTCACCTCCGGCGGCAAGAACGTCGCCCCGTCCGTCCTGGAGGACCGGCTGCGCAGCCGAGCCCCGGTCGGCCAGTGCATGGTCGTCGGCGACAACCGCCCTTTCGTCGCCGCCCTGATCACCCTCGCCCCCGACTCCGTCGCCCATTGGCTGGCGGTACGGGGGATGCCGGCCGACACCCCCATGTCCGAGGTGATCGGCGACCCCCGGATGCGCGCCGACGTCCAGCGGGCCGTGGACCACGCCAACGCGGCGGTCTCCCGGGCCGAGTCGATCCGCGCCTTCACCCTGGTCGAGGGCGAGTTCACCGAGGACAACGGCCAGCTCACCCCGTCCCTCAAGGTCAAACGCCATGCGGTACGGGAGGCGTACGCGGCCGAGATCGCGGCGCTCTACAGCAAGTGACTGACATAGCCCCGTAGAAACGGTAGAAACGCCGAACGGCGGGCCACCGGAGATCCGGTGACCCGCCGCCGCAACTGAGCGGGGAGGCTCAGTGGTTGCCGGCGCCGTTGCCGGACAGCACGGGGATGTCGCTGAGGATGTGCGACAGGGGCTCGTCGCCCTTGGCCTGCGTCGAGTTCTCGACACACTGCTGGTTCTGCGGGGCCGACAGGATCGGGATGTCCTGAACGGCGACTCCCACCACGCCGACGAGGGAACCGATGTTGGCCTTGACCGGGAGGCCGACGCACGGCTTGTTCAGCGAACCCTGGACCAGCGAGAGCTGCGGGCTCATGTCACCGAACGTGGCCGAGTTGCCGAACTCCTGCTCGGCGCCATTGCCGCTGACGGAAGTGGTGCCACCGTCATCGGCGATCGCCATGGCCTGGGGTGCTGCCGTGGCCGAGAGAGCGGCGACGGAGGCGGCGAGGGCCGCGGTAGCCCACAGCTTCTTCATGTTCATTCCCTTCGAAAAGCGGACTCCGGTGAGGAGCTGCGTGATCGTCAACGGCCGAACCCCGGCCGGGGTTGCGATGATTGCCCCGATTGGCCCAGCGTGCGAGGTGTACGAGCGGCCGTCCGGGGGAACAGCACCGCCTCCCTCCCGACGGGAACGAGGACGACCGGGCCTGCTCAGGGGCACACCAGCCGGTTCCCGCGCACCGGTACCTCCTTCCCGAACACCGGCGGATCGGCGGGCCGGGGATCCGCGCCCGCCGCGATCAGCGGCCGGTCCTCGCGCACCTTGGTGAACATCGCCTTCGCCTTCGCGTCGTGCCAGCGCAGCGTCGAACCGATGCCGTCCATCGGCGGGTTGAACCCGGCGACCGGCACGGTGGCGAACTCCGTCCGCGTGGCAGGCACCTTGCTCAGCGTCGAGGCGAGCGTGACGAGCGCCTTCACGCCGTCCTTCCCGAAGCCCTGCTCGACCTTGGCCGGACCGAGCAGCGTCCGGGCGACCCGGCCCATGAGGACGGGGTCGGTGAGCACCTTCCGGGCGGTCAGCTGCTCCAGCGCCGCGACCAGGAACCGCTGCTGCCGCTGGATCCGTCCCAGGTCGGCACTCCGGTCGACCTTCCGCGAGCGGACGTACTGCAAGGACTGCCCGCCCTTGAGCAGATGCCGTCCCGGCGCCAGATTCAGCTTGGTCTTGGGGTCCTTGAGCCGCCGCGCGGTGCACACCTCGACCCCGCCGACCTGGTCGACGGCGTCGATGAACCGCCGGAAGTCGAGCTGCAGATACTGCTCGACACTCACCCCGGTCACCGCCTCCACCGTCCGCTCGACGAGCCGCGCGCCGCCCTCCGCGTACGCGCCGTTGAGCTTCGCGGGATGCGCGGGGCGCTGCCGTCCGGACGGTGTGGGTCTGTACGCGGGAATCGTGGCGAAGGAATCGCGCGGCAGGCCGATCACGCTGACGCGGTCGCGCCCCGCGGACACATGGATGAGCATCATCACGTCCGCGCAGTTGCAGGGAACGCCGCCCGCGTGGAACTTGCGGCGCTCCTTCTCGGTGATGGTGCTGCGGCCGTCCGTACCCAGCAGCAGAATGTCGGTGCCCTTGGCGGGGGCGGCGCCGCCCACGGGGGTCAGCGGCGGCTGCTCGGATGTACCGCAGCCGATGGCGGTCGCCGCGCACAGCACCGCGACACCGCACAGCCGGGAGAGGCGAGAGGGGCGGGGCAGGAGGGAAAGACGGGAAAACCGGAACAAAGGGTGTCTCGTCGTCACCTGACGCAACGTAGGCCAGCGGGCCGCCGAGAATTCGACGGCCCGCTGGTGAGAACTCGAAGAGAGCCCGGACGTACGCCCGACTCAGTCGTCTCAGTTGTTGCCCACGCCGTTGCCGGACAGAACCGGGATGTCGCTGAGGATGTGAGACAGGGGCTCGTCGCCCTTGGCCTGCGTCGAGTTCTCGACACACTGCTGGTTCTGCGGGGCCGACAGAACGTTGATGTCCTGGACGGCGATCGGCACCAGGCCGGCGGCGGACCCGAGGTTGAGCTTCGCCGGGAGGCCGATGCAAGGCTTGTTCAGGGAACCCTGGATGAGCGCCATCTGCGGGCTCATGTTGCCGTACGTAGCCGAGTTGCCGTACTTCTGCTCGGCGCCGTTGCCGCTGATGGAGGTCGTGCCACCGTCGTTGGCGATCGCCATGGCCTGCGGGGCGACCGCGGCGGAAGCACCGATGACGGAAGCGGCGACTGCGGCGGCAGCCATAACCTTCTTGATCACTTGCTGTGTCCCTTCGGAAGAAACCCCGTCCACCGGAGCGCTCTGATCAACTGCCTTGAGCCCGCATAGTTGCTCCGGTTCACTCCGATGGCCCACAACAAGAAGCGTTGCTGAGGGGGCGTGAGCCGAGCGGTTCCACGAATTTCCAGGCTGGGAACGGGCCAACCGGGTGAACGAACGAAACCAATCCCCGTGCATCCGGTTGATGTCGGAGCAGGAACGTGTGTCTCTGCCAGGAAAGGAAAGCGAAATGCTGAAGAAGGCAATGGCCGCGGCGGCGGTAGCGGTTTCCGTCGTCGGAGTCTCGGCGGCGACCGCCCCTCAGGCGCTTGCCACAGCGGACGACGGGGGCACGACGTCCGTCAGCGGGAACGGGGCGGTCTCGAAGTTCGGCAACTCCCTGACCAAGGGCGACATGAGCCCTCAGATGAGCCTGGCGCAGGGCACCCTGAACAAGCTCTGTGTCGGTCTGCCAGTCAAGGGCAACGTGGGCTCCGTCCTCGGTGGGGTGCCGATCGCCGTCCAGGACATCCCGATCCTGTCGGCCCCGCAGAACCAGCAGTGCGCCGAGAACTCGACGCAGGCCAAGGGCGACGAGCCGCTGTCGCACGTCCTCAGCGACATCCCGGTCCTGTCCGGCAACGGCATCGCCAACAGCTGACCTGTCGCCGTCGGCTGACCGGTCGTCAACAACCGTCCGGTCGCCCACGGAAGCAGCCCAGGCAGCCCCCGCACCATGTGCGGGGGCTGCCTGCGTTTCTGTGCCTTCCCGAGTCCCGGATTTCTTCAGCCTTTCGTGTGGACCGTGTTATCCGCTGCTTCGGGGCGTTCGAGTGAATTACCCGCCGGATCACGTTCCGTAGTTTCTTCGGCTGTCTATCTCTCGTTTTACAACTGCCGGTCATGGTGCGAGCCGTTCATGTGTGCTCGCTCGGTTTCGGCCGACATAGGGGCATGACCGCAGAGAAGGGAAACTTCATGAAGAAGAGCGTTGCTGTCATCGCCGGCGCGATCATGGCGCTCGGAATGGCCTCCCCGGCGTTCGCGGACGCCGAGGCCGAGGGCTTCGCCGCCCACTCCCCGGGTGTGCTCTCCGGCAACGTGATCCAGGTTCCCGTCCACGTTCCGATCAACGTGTGCGGCAACTCGATCAACATCATCGCGCTGCTGAACCCGGCGTTCGGCAACACCTGCGTCAACGACTGAGGTCGTCGCACCTGCCGTTCGGCGGTGTCTGGGCCGGTCTTGGATTGCCTCTCGGTGCCAAGGCCGGCTTTTTCTCACCTCTCCCATTAGAAAGATAATCAGAATGCGACCCACTCTGAGCAGGGGGATGGTCGTGGCGGCCGCCGCGACGAGCCTCTTGACCCTGTACGGCATTCCGGCCCTGGCCGACGTGGACACCTGCGGCACCTCCTGCACCAACCCCCCGGCCGCACACGGAGCCCCGCACGACGACCCCGCCGAGACCAACGGCCACGGCAGCAACAACGGCTACGGCCACGAGGACGACAACGGCCCCGGCCACGGCGACTCGAACCCGCCTGGCGGCTACGGCGACACCCCACCGACGAAGCCCCCGACGGGTCCGCCAACGGGTCCGCCAACGGGCCCTCCGACGAAGCCGCCCACGAAGCCGCCCACGAAGCCGCCCACGAAGCCTCCGACCAAGCCTCCGACCAAGCCGCCCACGAAGCCCCCCACCAAGCCTCCGACCAAGCCCCCGACGAAGCCGCCGACCAAGCCTCCGACGAAGCCGCCCACCAAGCCCCCGACGAAGCCCCCGACGAAGCCGCCGACCAAGCCTCCGACGAAGCCGCCCACCAAGCCCCCGACGAAGCCCCCGACCAAGCCGCCCACGAAGCCTCCGACCAAGCCGCCGACCAAGCCCCCCACGCACCCGCCGACGACAACGACGCCCCCCATCACCACCCCGCCGACCACCCCGCCGACGAAGCCGCCCCACCTGCCGCCGACCGGCAGTCGGGAGGAGTTGTTGGCGGCCTCGGCGGTCAGTGTCGCGATGATCGCGGGTGGATTCGTCCTGTACAGACGAGGCCGACGCGGCGGCCCAGGCGCCCACGAGTGAGACACGGGTAAGCCCTCGCAACTCGAACGAGCCCCGCAAGCCCCGTAAGGGGCGCGCGGGGCTCGTTCAGGGGCGCGGGGAACTGCGCGACCAGCCCCCACCGGGCCGCGCTAGACGAACTGCCCATCCAGCGGAGCGCGCTGCACCGTCACGTCACCACCCCCCACCCCCGCCCGCAACCGCCGCCGCACCCCCCGCACAAGCGTCTCCGCCGTGAACGTCGCCCCATGCACGAACCGCATCGCAGGGCCGAAGTCCGACGCCGTCACCAACCCCGCCAGGAACAGTCCCGGGTACGAGGACTCGAAGTGCCGCCCGACCGCCGGTGACCCGTCCGCCAACGCGCCCAAGCCATCGGCCAGTCGCGCGTCCAGCAGACCCAGCCGGTCGGCCGTCGCCCTGAACCCCGTCGCCGCGATGACGTGTTCGGTCTCCAGAGAGCACCGCTCGCCGGACCGGGTGACCGTGTCCAGCCGTACGCCACCCGCCCCGCCTGCCAACGCCCGCGCCTCTACCACCTCCTGACCCAGCAGAACCTCCACCGCCGGTTCGACCCGGGCGCGTACCCACCACGCGCCCGCCGGGCCCAGCGCCGTCGCGGCGATCAGGGCCCGGGTCGTTTCGGGGAGGCGGCGGAAGAGGCCCGGGCGTTCCGCGTAGAACCAGTTGCGCCAGCCGCAGCCCAGGCCGCTGTGCGGGGCGCGGGCCGAGCGCCACCAGGGGCGCTCCCACCCGGGCGGCACGTCGTTCCAGGTCAGGTGCTCCGCCCGTGCCAACACCCGTACCCGCGTGCCCTGTTCGGCGAGCAGGGCCGCCGTCTCCAGGGCCGCCTGGCCGCCGCCGATCACCGTGACGTCCCGGCCCCGGAAGCGGTCGAGGTCGCCGTGGTGGCTGCTGTGCGAGACCAGGTCGGGGCCGAGATTGCGGAGGGTGGCCGGGATCTCTACGAAGGGGAGGACACCGACGGCCAGGGCGACCGTCCGGGCGCGTACCGACTCGCCGTCCTCCGTCACCGCCTCGAAGCCCCCGGCCCCGGCGACCGGCGCCACCCGCGTCACCGTCCGTTCGTCGACCTCGGGGACCGCGTTGCGGGCGAACCACTGGCCGTACGCGGCGAACATCTCCAGCGGGATCGGCTCCCCGTGCCGCGCCTCGACGCCCCGGGCGGCGCAGTACGTGTCCAGGCGCCAGCGGCCGTCGGGGTCGGACAGGTTCGACGCCCACGGCTCCGACTTGAGGTACATGCCCCGGGGCATGTGGTCCCGCCAGGACGCCATGGGCCGGCCGAACACGCGCTGCCGGAGCCCGGCGCCCGCGGCGTGGGAGGCGATGGACAGGCCGTACGGGCCCGCGCCCACCACCAGCAGGTCGTACATCAGCGACTGCTCGCTTTCTCGTCGTCGGACAGGGAGTCGTCGGTCAGGAGCCCCGGCGGGCTCGCCGCCTGGCGGACCACGCGGGCCCGTGTGTCGTCCGGCCCGGCCCGCTCGCACAGCCGGCGCAGCCGGGACGGCAGCCGGCGGCCGACGTGCCGCGCCCACAGGGCCCACATCGCCCAGCCGGGCGCGAGGTCGTCCGGCGCGTGCCAGGCCAGTTCGCGGCCGGCCGGCGCCGGACGCAGCGCGCTGAGCGGCGCGTAGTTCTCGACCACGAACGCCCGCCCCGGCCGGGGCGCCCCCTCCGGCATCGGACGGTGGGTCAGATCGAGGTGCTGGGCGCGTACGACGTCAAGACCGGCCGTGTCGGTGAAGAGCCGGAACTGGGCGCCGGGGCGCGGGTTGAAGTCGAGCAGGTGGTAGCCGCCGGTGGTGGTGCAGCGGCGGAAGTCGAGGTCGAAGATGCCCCGATAGCCCAGTTCACCGATCAGGCGTTCGGTGAGCGCCCGTACCGGCGCGTTCGGGGTCCAGTGGCCCACCGCGGTCAGTCCGGCGCCGCGCGGCCAGGCGTGCAGCTTGCGGCCTGGGCCGCCGCCGCGCACGGTCCCGGTGCGGTCGGCGTACCCGTGGCAGAACCAGTCGAGGTCGGGTCCCGGCGGCAGGAACTCCTGGAGCAGCAGCCGACTGCCCGCCTCCTCCGTGCGCAGATACAGCTCGCGCGCCTGCCGGGCGGAGCGGATCACGACCGTGCTGCGCAGGCCGCTGCCCGCCGGGAGCAGCCAGGGCCTGCTCCACTTCGCCATCGTCGGCAGCCCGAGCCGCCAGGCCGCGGCGGCCGCCTCGGCCGCGCTGTCCGGGATCAGCGTCAGCGGATGCGGCACGCCCACGGCCGCGCACATGGCGGCCAGTTCGGCCTTGTCGGCGACCCGTTCGGCCAGCGCGGCGGGCTGCTCCGGCAGCAGATAGGCGGGCGCCAGCTCGGCCCGTGCCCGGCCCACCGCGACGGCGCTCGCGTCGTCGAGCGGGATCAGTACGGCGGGCCGCGCGACCTGGGCGGCCACCCGCAGCAGGACGCGGGCGATGTCGGCGGGGGTGGCGCCGGGCGGCGGCGGGGGATGCAGCCGGCGTACGAAACGGGATCTGCGTACGGGACTTCCGCTCACGTCGGCGATCAGGTGGACGTCGACGCCGGCCCGGCCGAGGGAGCGTACGGCGCCGAGAGTTCCGTGGTGAAAGGGATTCCTGTCGGTCCGCACCAGGACGGCGGGGACGCGGGTGTCGAGGAGCGACACGGACATGTGTTTTCGGGTTTCCTTCGGGTCGGTTCACTCGAAAGTCTTAGGCGCGGTGGCGGAATTCGCATTTGTATGACTGAGTGTCAGTAGGTGAAAAGCAGGAGAGGGAGCAGAAGAAGGAGCAGGAATGGCCGCACACAAGCGACGGGCCCGATCCGGACGGCTGGCGTTCATGACGGCGGCGGTCGCCGCGTCGGCCGTCCTGGCGACGGGTCCGGGTCACGCCGTGGGCGCGGGGGTGGCCGATCCTCCCGTGCCCGTACCACCGACCGGGACGGTGGGCCCGGTCGCGCCCGTGGCCCCCGAACCCCCGGTGCCGCCCGAGCCACCCGAGCCGCCCAAACCCGAGCCCCCAGAGCCCCCCGAGCCCCCGAAGCTGCCCGCGTTCGGTGCGTATGTCGACTACGACGGTGCCCGTGGAACGGCCAGGATCGCCGAGCTGAGCCGCTGGCTGGGCGGCGCCGATCTCACCGTCGGGCACACCTACCTGCCGGGTGACCTGTGGAGCAACATCGAGGGGCTGCCCGGGTTCCTCGACGTGTGGGCGGACTGGCGGCGGGCCGAGGAGGACCGGCTGTTCGTCCTCAACGTGCCCATGCAGGAGCGCAACGAGGAGGGTGTCTCCGACCGCGGGGTCCGCAAGCTGCTGCGGCGCGGCGCGGCCGGTCTCTACGATCACCACTTCCGCGCTCTGGCCGAGCGGCTGGTCGCGCTGAAGATCCCGGACACCGTGATCGTGCTCGGCTGGGAGATGAACGGCATTACCTACACCTCTCGCTGCGGGCCGGACCCGGAGGCCTGGAAGAAGTACTGGAACAGGATCGTCACCACCATGCGGTCGGTGCCGGGCCAGAAATTCCGGTTCGATTTCAATCCGACCCGGGGCCGTGACGCCATTCCCTGGACGCAGTGTTATCCGGGGGACGACACGGTCGACATCATCGGTATGGACTCGTACGACCAGCCGCGCGGGATCTCATTCGACGAGCAGATCAGCGAGCCGTACGGACTTCAGGCGCACGTGGATTTCGCCAAGGCGCACGGAAAGCCCATTTCCTATCCGGAATGGGGACTGTTCCGCAACGGCGACAACCCGGAGTACATGCGGCGCATGCTCGCCTGGATGGACGAGCACAAGCCGCTGTACAACACGCTGACCGACTACTGCCCGCACGGCGTGTGGCAGTGCGGCAGCAATCCGAAGGCGTCCGAGGTGTACCGCCAGATCCTGACGGGCCGTAAGGACCCGGAGCCGACGGTGCCGACCCCGGTCCCGACGCCCGACCCGACCCCGGAGCCGCCGAAGCCCACGGACCCGGTCACGCCGCCCGTGCCGCTGCCGCCGGACAACTGCTCGCCGCTGGAGCTGGGCGACTGGGTGGAGTACTGGCTCGGCGGGAAGCTGTGCCTGAGGTTCGACTGGTGGTCGCGCAACCGGTGACCGCCCGGTGGCGGCGGGTCGTTCACGATCCGCCGCCACCGTTCCCGTTCTCCGCTCCACCGCCGCTTCCCTCGCGGTCCCGCAGCCGGCGCAGGAGTTCCTTGCCCCGGCTGCGGGCGGCGACATCGCACACGACCGCCGACATCAGCGGCGCCGTCAGCCGCCGGGCCAGCAACAGCCGCTGGTTGACGACGGGTTCGGGGCGCCAGTGGTGCTTGTACGGCTCGTCACCGCGCAGCAGGCTCAGCGTGTCGTGCCCGCCGGCCCCGGTGTGCTCGGCGCACGCGTCGAGCAGCATCACGGCGACGTCCGCCTTCCGTTTCCGCAGGCCCGGATGGGCGCCGTACAGATAGCCGCCCGCGAGGCGTCCCGACAGCAGGGTCAGATCGACGGCGACCACGCTGTCGTCGAGGCGGAACTCGGTGACCACGGCGTCCCCGGAGCGGACCATCGGCCCGACCGAGCGGGCGAGGTGCTCGCGGAACCGGGGCTGGAGGTGTTCCGACGTCACCTTCCGTCCCTGCCACTGGAGTTGGTGCAGTTCGAGCAGCCGGACCAGGGCCGCGTCGACGTCGTCGGGCTGGACGACGCGCCGCTCGACGCCGAGCGCGGTCAGCTTGCGCAGCTTGGCGCGGACCCGCTGGGCCTTGGAGGAGGGGAGCCGGGAGACCAGGCCGTCCATCGAGACGGCGGGGAGTTCCAGGCAGAGGGAGTCCCTGACCTGGCGACGGGGACCGCGCCAGCGCTCGTACACACGTTCCGCGGCGCCGCCCGGACGGACCTCGCGGAGGTCGATCAGCGCGGTGCGGGCGGCGTCGGAGAGGCCCTCGGCGAGGGCGGCGGCGGCCTCGTCGGCCGTGTCGTCGTCTAGGAGGACGTCACCGTAGTCGGAGATCGCGCCGCCGAGCGGCACCAGGGCGGGCAGCGGGCGGTGTACGCGCATCAGCGGGGCGGCGGCGAGGAGTTCGCCCTCCGGATCGCGGACCACGACGATCCGCAGCCGGCCCGGGACGCCGTACGACAGCCACCACGAGTGCAGCCAGGCATGGCTCTGGAACGGGGTCGCCGCACCGCACCGCTTGTACAACCGGCCCCAGGCGGGGGCGAGTTCGGCGAAAGTGGCCTCGTCGCTGACGACTTCGGCGCGCAGGGCGCCCGTGGTCGTGACCGTCACAGCTGTCCGTGCGCGTCGGCGGCGACGGCCGGGCCCGGTACGGAGGCCGAGGGCGCCGGTTCCTCCGTACCGCGCCGGGGCCGCACCAGCAGCACCAGGCCGCCGAGCAGCCCGCCCGCGCTCGCGCCGACCAGCCCGGTCACCGCCGCCGAGGCGGAGGACGGCTCGGTCGGCTTGACCGCGCGCGAGAACTGGAGCAGCTCCACGTGGGTGGAGCCCTTGGTGTCGTTGGCGTGCCGGGTGAGGGAGCGGGCCACGGCGTTGGCCATGTCGGCGGCGAGGTCGCGGCGGGAGGAGGTGGCGGACACGGCGACCATGGGCGCGTCCGGCGAGGTCGCCGTCTGCACGCTCTTGCGCAGCGTCGACACCGGTACGCCCGCCCACACCTGGGCGTCCCCGAGCACCGCGAGCTGCGTGGCGACCCGCCCGTACGCCTGCGCGAAACCGAGCGCGGACGCCGGGTCGGACTTCTCGGTCGGTACGGCGACGACGTAGCTGGTGGCCGTGTAGGTGGGGGGCTTGAGGGTGCCGTACGCGCCGCCGAGGAGGCCGCCGAGGACGGCGCCGGCCGCGAGGAGGGTCCATGGGCGGAGGCCGCGGGTGCGGGGCGTGAGGCGGGGGGCTCTGTTGGGGTTGTCGGTCATGAGGAGGGGACTCCCTGGGGTGACGGGGACGGGGTCATGGCGGGGGTGGTGGCCGCGTACACGTCCATGAGCTGCGCGGCGCTGCGGGTGATGTCGTAGTGGTGGGCGGCAGCAGGCGGCGTGCGGTCCTGCGGGCCCAGCGCGCGGGCCTCGGCGAGGGCGCGCGCGAAGGAGTCCGCGCCGCCGGGTACGCGCCGGGCGCCCTCGGCGGACTCCGGGGGCAGGTCCTCGATCGCCGGGCAGGAGACGTACCGGACGGGCAGCCCGGCGGCCAGGCCCTCCACGACCGCGAGCCCGAACGCCTCCTCCGGGCAGGGGGAGGCGAGCAGGTCCATCGCGGAGGTGAGGGAGGGCAGGTCGGGGCCGGGAGTGCCGTCCGGCACGTACGGCCGCTCGCCGGTGAACAGCACCCGGTCGGCCACGCCCGCCTCGTGAGCGGTGCGCCGCAGGATGTGCTCCTCGGGGCCGCCGCCGACGAGCAACAGCCAGTAGTCGTCGGGGAGTTGGGCGAGGGCATCGATGAGGTCGCCGAAGCGCTTGCCCGGTGCGAGGCGTCCGATGCCGCCGACGACGTATGCGCCCTCGGGCAGTCCGAGGCGCTCGCGGGTGCGGTGCCGGGCGACCGGGTCGAAGCGGAACCGGGCCAGGTCAATGCCGTTGGGGACGACCTCGATCCGGGGCCCGGGCACGCCCCAGCGGCGGAGCCGGTCGGCGACCGTGGGGGAGACGGCGACGGTGGCGCGGCCGAGGCGTTCGCTCGCGAGATACAGCGCGCGGACCCCGGCGGTCAGCGGGCGCCCCTCCATCTGCGAGTCGCCGAGAGAGTGTTCGGTGGCGACGATCGCCCGTACGCCCGCGAGCCGCGCGGCGATCCTGCCGTACACGCAGGCCCGGTAGAGGTGGGTGTGCACGAGGTCGTAGCCGCCCGAGCGGATGACGTTCACCAGACGGGGCAGGGCGGCCAGATCCCGGTTGCCGGCCATGCCGAGGTGGACGACCCGGACGCCGTCGGCGACCAGACCGTCGGCGACCGAGCCCGGGTTGGTGAGCGTCACGACATCGCAGTCGACCGGCAAGTGCCGCAGCAGCAGCCGCAGTTGCTGCTCGGCGCCGCCGACCCCGAGCCCGGTGATGACATGCAGGGCCTTCACCGCGCTCACACCCCCTCGACCGGCCGGCGCCGCAGCCGGTGCAGCCGGTACTTGAGATGCAGGCGTACGGCGGTGTCGTTCTCGCCGATGTGGACGCGGGGGAGGACATGGACGCCGTTGAGCTGCCCGGGGTCGATGGCGACGCCGTACCCGTAACCGGCCGCCTGTACGGCGTCGACGGCCCGCTGGTCGACCGTCCCGTACGGATAACAGAACCCCGCCACCGGAGCACCGCTCAACTCCGAGAGCACCGCTCTGCTTTCGGTGACCTCGGCGTGGAGCAGCTCGTCGTCCGCCTTCGTCAGGTCGACGTGCGTCAGCCCGTGCGACCCGATCTCGATCCCGGCCTCGGCGACGCCCCGGATGCCGTCCACCGTCAGCAGCGGCTTGCGCGGGCCCAGCGGGTCCCAGGCGTTCTCCCCGCCGAGCCGTCCCGGCAGCACGAAGAGGGTCGCGCCGCAGTCCCAACGCTCAAGCACCGGAAGGGCGTTGGTGAGGAAGTCGGCGTACCCGTCGTCGAAGGTGAGCCCGACAAGCCCGCGCCCCTCGCCCCGGGCACGAGCGGCGAGCAGCTCGCCCACGCCCACGCCCCGCAGCCCGCGCCGGTGCAGCCACCGCAGCTGGGCATCGAGGCGGTCGGGCGTGACCGTGATGCGGTACGGGTCGTCCGCGCAGTCGCCCACCGAGTGGTACATCGCCACCCAGGGGACGGAATCCGGGCGGGCGCCTCTTCGGCGCCGGTCAGCGGACGCGGTTCCGTCGGCGGGGGCGGGCGTGGGTGCGGGTGCGCTTGCGGGCATGCGGGAGCCTTCGGGTCAGGGAGCGTACGGAAAGGAGGGCGAGGACGAAGCTCTGCACGGCCTGGGCCCGCATGAGCCGGCCCAGCAGGAAGAAGACGACGGTCACGGTCGCCGTACCGGCGGCGAGCCCCGCCACCGGCCCGTCGATCCGGCTGGTCACGAACGCCCCTGCGGCCGTCGCGCACACCGCCGCGCGCACCGGCTTGCTCAGCTCGGCCACCACCCGCCGGGTCCGGATCGGCACACTGCGCGGCCCCATCCCGTAGAGCAGCAGGGCGGCCGACAGCGTGATCCCGGCCGCGTTGGCGGCAGCGATCCCGCTCACACCCCACGGCTCGACCGACCAGGCGCCGATCCAGGAGGTCGCGACGATGCCCGCGGTCATCGCGGCGAGGGGGTACCAGGTGGGCCGGTTCGAGGAGAAGTACGAGCGGACGAGCGCGCCCACCAGGGTGTGCCCGAGCAGCCCGACCGCGTACACACGCATCACGGTGGCCGTCGCCTCGGTGTCCTGGGCGGTGAACGCGCCCCGCTGGAAGAGGAGTTCGATGATCTGCGGCGCACACGCGACCACCGCCGCCGCGCCGAGCAGCACCACCCAGGCGGCCAGCGCGAGATCCCGCTCCACGCGGTCGCGGGCCCGCTCGGTGTCGCCCTCCGCGATCGCCTGCGCGACCACCGGGAAGGTGACCGTGCACAGCATCAATGACAGCGTCATCGGGATCTGCGCGACCTTCTGCGCGTAGTTCAGGTGCGAGATGGCCCCGGCGGGCAGCGTGGACGCGAGGAACCGCTCGATGAGCACCTGCGACTGCCGGGTCAGCGCGAACAGCAGCACGGGTGCGACGAGCGCGAACGCCATCGGCGCCCCGGACGTCTCCTCCACCACGATCTCTTCCGGTACGGCCGACCGGCGCCGCCGCAACTGCCTTAGCACGGAAGGCAGTTGGGTGACGACCATCAGGGCGCCGCCCACCGCCACCCCGACCGCCGCCGAGCGCACCCCCCACCGCCCACCCAGCACGAACATCGCCGTGATGATGCCGACGTTGTAGGCCACGTAGATCGCCGCGGGGGCCAGGAACCGCCGGTGCGCGCGCAGGGCTGCGCTGCAGTACCCGGCGAGCCCGAAGCTGAACACGCAGGTGGCGGTGAGGCGGGTGCAGTCCACGGCGAGCGACGGGTCGGGCAGGCCCGGGGCGAGTGCCTCGACCAGGTAGGGAGCGGTGGCGATCAGCAGCGCGCCGACCCCCGCGCATGCCAGCGCCAGCCGGGGCAGCGTCGACGCGACCAGCGCCCGCACCGGATCACCGGGGGCGCCCTGGGCGCGCCGGGCCAGCGCCATGCTGAAGGCCGGGATCAGGACGAAGGCCAGCCCGTCCTCGATGAGCAGCGTCGCCGCGAACTCCGGCACGGTCCACGCGACGAGGAAGGCGTCCGTGTCACTGCCGGCCCCGAACAGCCGGGCCAGCGACTGGTCCCGGACCAGCCCGAGCAGCGCGCCCGCGACCGAGAGAACGGCCGTGATGAGCGTGGCCTTGGCGAGGAACTTCCGGGAGACGGGGGCGAGTTCGGCAGCACCGGTACCTGTTTCGGCAGCGGCACCACCCCCCTCGTCCCCCTTCTCGCCGCTTCCCTTCGTGGCCGGCGAAGCGGCGGCGCGTGCCGCGGGCAGCGTCACCCTGGTCTCTCCCTCGGGCCGAGGAGGCGTCACGTTCGTCACGCCGAGGCCTTGGCCTCGGGCACGCAGTCGCCGCCGACGAGGGCCCACCAGGCGACGAGCCCGAAGGCGAGGGCGGTCAGCACGGTCGCGGGCCCGCCGATGTCGGCGTACAGGAAGTCGATCAACTGCCAGATCAGCAGCCCGCAGGCGACGAGCGCGCAGTCGAGTCCGGACGTACGGCTTCGGCGCACCCGCACGAGCCCGCGCAGACCGCACACCAGCAGCGCCAGCCAGCTGCCGCCGAGGGCGAGCAGCCCGATGAGCCCCTGCTCGCTCAGCACCAGCAGATACATGTTGTGCGGGGACAGCAGTGGCTGTTTGCGGTAAGCGGCGCCCGCGCCCTCCGTGTCGCTGCCCGAGGACAGGGCCAACGAGGCGTGTCCGTCGCGGTGTTCGGGGAAGCCCTTCAACCCGACGCCGGTGAGCGGGTGTTCGCTCCACATGTCGGTCGCCGCCGCCCACATCGTGTACCGGTCGGTGACCGACTGGTCGGGGGCGTCGGCGACTTGGGTGATGCTGCTGATCCGCTCCTGCAGCATGGCCGTACCGACGCCGAGGCCGCCGACGAGGATCACCGCCGAGGCGGTCACCACCGCGCCCACCTTCAGCGCGCGCCGCATCCCGGCCAGCGCCAGCTGGAGCGCGCAGGCCGCCGCCGTGGCGATCCAGGCGCCCCGGCTGAAGGAGACGGCGAGCGGGGCGAGCAGCACCAGGGCGCAGCCGGTGGCAACGGCCCGCTGCCGGGCGGCAGTCGACCCGAGGGCGAGCCCCACCGCGCACATCAGCCCGAACGACACCACGGTCGCCATGCCCATCACGTCGGCGGGCCCGAAGGTGCCCACCGCCCGGATCTCCGCGCCCTGGTAGGAGGCGCCGGTCCCGGTCGCGTACTGGTGCACCCCGACCGCCCCCTGGAACAGGGCGAAGGCGACGAACGCCCAGGCCAGCACCCGGAAGTCGCGCCGGTCCCGGACCAGCAGCACCACGGACGCCGGGACCAGCACGAAGATCTGGAGATAGCGCCCCAGCCCCCCGAGCCCGGCCGCCGGCGAGGACGCCCCGACGGCCGCGACCGCGAGCCCGACCACGGGCATCCCGAGCACCACGGCGGCCGTACGGGACAGGGGGCGCCGCCGCTCCCGTACGAGCCGGATCGCGCAGTACAGGACCACGAGCCCGGAGACGGCATCGGCCGGGGTCGCCCCGCCGTCGGCGCCCTGCGCGGCCGGCAGCGCGAGCAGGGCGATCACCAGCATGACCGGCAGCAGCGGGGCGAAGGAGGCGAGGGGCACTCTGTACGGCAACGTCAGCGCGGGGCTGTGGCTCACTGCGCTCAACTTCCTGTCGGTCGGACGAGCGCGGCGGCGGTGCGCAGCAGGATGCAGATGTCCTGCCACAGCGACCAGTTGTCGATGTAGGCGTTGTCGAACCGGGCGCGGTCCTCGATCGAGGTGTCACCGCGCAGACCGTGCACCTGGGCGAGCCCGGTGATCCCGGTCTGCATCCGGTGGCGGGCCGCGTAGCCGGGGTAGGTCTGGCTGAACTGCCCGACGAAGTACGGGCGTTCGGGCCGCGGCCCGACCAGGCTCATGTCGCCCCAGAGGACGTTCCAGAGCTGGAGCAGCTCGTCCAGCGAGGTCCGGCGCAGGAAGCGGCAGAACCAGTTCATGCGCCGCTCGTCGGCGACGCTCCAGCGGGTCGCCGCCTCCATCTCGTCGACCGGGCGGTGGGTGCGGAACTTGAGGAGGGTGAAGGGCCGCCCGTCCATGCCGATGCGCTCCTGCCGGAAGACCACGCCCGGCCCGCCGGTCAGCCGCAGCACGACCGCGCACAGCAGCAGCATCGGCGAGACCAGCAGGAGGAGACTCCCCGAGACCACCACGTCGAGCAGCCGCTTGCCGATGCTGCCCGGCCGGTCCGGCAGCATCGCGAGCCGTCGGCAGGAGAATCCGGCGAGCCGTTCGGCGCTCTCGTACGAGGGCGACTCGGCGTCGATCTCCCACACCGTGCAGCCAGACTCGGCCAACGCCCGCAGCAGCGGCCCCTGTTCGGCCCGTACGGAGGGATGGACGGCGAGCACGGTCCGGACGCCGTTCTGGATCAGCGCCCGCTCGACCTCCTCACCGGTGGTCAGCACGGGCAGGCCCGCGACGCCGTCCGGGTGGTCGGTGACGAGCCCCACCGGCCGTACCCCGCACGCCGGGTGGCGCAGGAAGGCGGCGGCCACGCGCCGGGCGGTGCCGGCCGGGCCGATGACGAGGGCCGTGTGCGGGCGGCGCAGCAGTGCCCGGCGCCGCACCCGGTGGACGATCCCGCGCCCGACGGCACTCGCCGTCGCCTGTACCGCGCAGCCCAGGACGAGGGTCCGCGCGGACAGCGCGTCGGCGGGCGCGTACGCCCCGACCAGGGCGGCCAGCGCCAGCCAGCCCATCGCGATCCGGCCGCAGACGGCGGGCAGTTCGTCGAGGAACGCGGGCACGGACTCGGGCCGGTAGAGCGAGGCGCGCGTGTTCAGTACGACCACACCGAGCAGCAGTGCGCCGACCAGGAGGGGATGGCGCAGGGGCTCGGTCAGCGCCAGGACGCCGAGCAGGGCGGCGCTGCTGTCGACGGCGAGCAGCGGCAGCGGGGAGGCCGGCCGGGGCGCGGGACGCCGGCCGGCCGGGAATCTGAAGCCGCCGGCCGACCCGCGGGGCGGGATGACCGAGACGGCGGACGCAGATACGGCGGACACGGTCGAGAATCCGTGCTCCCGCGGCCCTCCGCCGGGGGAGGGGACGGTACTTTCCGCAGTCACGAGTGGATGGACTCCCTGTACTCGGCGCGCACGGGCGGCACGGCGTGCGCGGTGATCAGCTCGCGGTACACGCCCGCGACGGCCTCGGCGGTGTGCCGTACGTCGTGCGCGGACAGGACGTGCTGACGCCCCAGTTGCCCCAGCGACTCGCGCAGCGGCGGGTCGAGCAGCAGTTCGGTGACGGCTCCGGCCAGCGCGGCGGGGTGCTCGGCCGGCACCAGACAGCGCGGTGCGAGAGCGGTGGGCAGACTCTCGCGCCCGCCGTCCACATCGGTGACGACCACCGGCCGACCGCAGGACATCGCCTCCAGCGGCGCCAGCGCCATGCCCTCCCAGCGCGAGGGCAGGACGACCAGATCGGCGGTCCGGTACCAGGGGACGGCATCGGCGACGGCCCCCGCGAACAGCACGGAGTCCGGGGCGAGCGCCCGCAGCCGCCCGGCGTCAGGGCCGTCCCCGACGAGCACGAGCCGCGCCCCCGGCACCCGTTCCGCGACCTCGCCCCACGCCCGGAGCAGCACGTCCTGCCCCTTCTGCCGGCACAGCCGCCCCACGCACACGACCAGCGGAGCACCCGGATCGACGTCGGCGAGCAGCGGAATCCCGGCCCGTACGGGGTTCTGGGCCGCAGGCCGGAAGCGCTCGGTGTCGATCCCGTTCGGGATCACCTGCCACTGCCCGGTGATCCCGGCGCGTACCCCGGTCGCCCGTTCGGCGTCGCTCACGCACACCACGCGGGAGGCCCAACGCGCCCCCCACCGCTCCCACTTGAGCGCCAGGGCCGCGGTGGATCCGCCGACCGCCTCGAACGACCAGGCGTGCGGCTGGAACACCGTCGCCACCCGCCCCCGTACCGCCAGCCGGGCGGCGAGCCCGGCCTTCGCGCTGTGCGCGTGCACGACGTCCGGCCGTACCGCCCCGATCAGCCGCCCGAGCCGCCATACCTCACCGGCGAGCGAGGGCCCCGGGGCGCGCGTCGCGTGCCAGGGGCGTACGCCGGCGCCGAGCGCCCGCAGTCGCGCCGGGAGTTCACCGTCGTCCGGGCAGGCGACCGTGACGTCCAGACCGGCGGCGAGCTGGGCCCGCGCCAGGTCCGTCACGACCCGGGCCACCCCGCCGTCCACCGGCTGGGTGATGTGCAGGACCCGGGGCCGGGCGTCGGGTGCTGACAGTTGCATGCGCGGTTTCCTCGCTCACGGGTGGCGGCGTTGGACGCGCCTCGGCTACTGCCGGGCGTCGACGGCCACGAAAAGTGCGCCGGCCCACGCCGCGTCCCGCTGGGAAACGAGCCGGAAGGCCAGCTGGTCACCACCGCGCCGCAGCGCCGTACCCAGTTCGAACACGTCGGAGTCGTAGCCGAGGGTGTTCGCGTACGCCGGAACGCGCTCCGAGGCGGCGCCGCCGATCGTGGAATTCAGCACGTCGTCGCGGGGGTTGGCCGCGTCCCCGAGCACGGTCGTGCGCCCCGCGACGGACACCGTCAGGGAGTCGCCGGGGCTGCCGCGGTCCCCGTTGTAGGCGACCAGGCCCGCCCGTCCGTTCGCGCCCGCCGGGAACGGGAGTTCGGCCAACCGGACCAACGGATCTTCACCCTCCCGGGACTCCAGCGTGTCGAACCCGTCCCACACGGCGAGGTGCCGCAGCGGCTCCGCGGCCTTCTCGTACGCCACGACCAGCGTCCAGCCGCCCCACGCCCCGGCCGCCGACCTCCCCATCGCCACATTGACCTGCGCGACCGTGTACAGCCCCGAACCGCTCTCCCGGACCAGCTTCGTGACATCGGCGGAGGCCTGGAACGCGTCGGCACCGCGCGCCACCCGGTGCCCGACGACCGAGTCCGCGAGCAGCTCCTTGTACTCCCCGCCGGGCTCGGCGATCAGCACCCGCCCGTTGTCCTTCGGCGGCTTCTGCTCACCGACCTTGAGATTGCCGCCCCAGTACAGCCGCGCGTACGAGACCCGCCCGCCCTGCGGCACCCGGACCTCCGCACGGCTGGAGTTGTACGTGTTCGGATCGCTGTCGACATCGACGTAGAACATGTCGAAGTCACCGTTGACCGCCGCCTTCGCGCCGCCCGTCGCCGTCGTGAGCTTCTCGCCCCTGCGGACGCCCGCGCAGGTCCCGAGGGTGGCGCGGCAGCTGATGGACGCGTTGGCCGCGCGGACGATCCCGCCGTGTTGGAGGGCGCGGTAGCGCGGGGCGAACGAGAGGCGCGCGGCCTCCTTGCCGGGCTCGGCCGTCGCCGTACCTCCCGGAGTGCAGATCGCGGCGAGGGCAAAGACGCCCACCATCGCACGGCGCAGCAGAAGACCCGGGGAAATACGCATGACCGGCGTTGCCCTTTCGGGGAAAAGGTCGTGGACCGACGGACAGAAAATGTGGACATCACTTATGTGCCGCATCCGTCCCCGGCCTGTTTCACGCGACGGATTCCGGGTGGCGGTCGACCTTTTGGGTGGCTTTGGGACGGCTGGCGGAAGGTGAGTCACTCTAGCCGCTATGCGTATTTATTGGTGATTCATGGAGACTGTGTCGGAATCGTGTGTCCGGGCGATCCGAGAGATCACCCCATTGGCGGCACAACCCGGGCACGCGCCACGCGTTGACACAGCGTCGGGCATCCCCGCCCGGATGTTTGTGAACAACTCCCAAGGAGCACTTCTCCATGTCGCGTATCGCGAAGGGCCTTGCCCTTTCCTCCGTTGCCGTCGCCGCTGTGGCGGGTACCGCCGGTGTCGCCGCCGCCGACAGCGACGCGCACGGCGTCGCTGCCCACTCCCCGGGCGTCCTGTCGGGCAACGTCCTGCAGGTTCCGGTCCACGTGCCGGTCAACGTCTGCGGCAACACCATCAACGTCATCGGTCTGCTGAACCCGGCGTTCGGCAACACCTGCGTCAACGACTGACGTAAGCCGGCGCGGACCCTTCTGCCGGCCGCTCTCCCTTCCGGGGAGGGCGGCCGGTTCGCGTTCCGGGCGTTCGCTCCGAGGCGTTTGCTCCGAATGGCGGCGGCGAATGCCGGACCGGTTGCAGGTGGCAACGGTGGATCTGACGGTGGACACATCTGTCCGGCACGTCACGGCTCCACCGCACCACCGAAAGGAACTTCCATGCGCGCTCTGCCCGCACGGCGTATCGCGTCCACCGCTCTCTGCGCCACCCTCCTGCTCGGAATAGGCGCACCGGCCGCCCTGGCGGACGACGGCGACGCGGCCCGCGAGCGCGGCCACGCGGCTTCCCAGGCTCCCGTCCCCAACGCCGACGCGCTGCTCGCGCAGGTCAAGTCGCTGGGCGACCTGGGCGGCGTGGTCAAACCCGTCACCGATCTGCTGAACGCCGTGCTCAAGGCGGACAACGGTCAGTTGCCGCTGGACGAGGCGACGAAGCTGGGCGACGCGGTGAAGGCGGCCATCGCCGCGGCCACGGCGGCGGCCCCGGCACCGGTCACCCCGCCGGTGGACCTGCCGGCGACCCCGGAGGTCCCGGCGACTCCGGCGCTGCCGACTGCTCCCGCCCTTCCCACGACTCCGGCGCTGCCGACCACTCCTGCCGTGCCGACGACTCCGGCGCTTCCGACTGCGCCCCCGCTGCCGGTCTACTCCACGCTTCCGGCGCCGCTCACCGACGGCAAGGCGGTCAAGGGGCCGCTCGACATCAAGGGTGACGCGCTCACCGCGCTGCAGAAGGCGGTCGACACCCTGCTCACGGCGGTCACGTCCGGCGATGTCGCGAACGTCGTCCCGGCCGTCACCGGGGTGGTGACGAGCCTCGTCGGTCTCGTCGCCGCCACCTTGCTCGGCAGCGGACTGCCGGCGCCCGACCTGGCCGGACTGCCGTCGCTGCCCAAGCTGCCGGCGGAGGTGCCGCCGCTGCCGGTCCCGGTACCGCCCCTGCGACTGCCGGCCAACTAGGGGTGCCGACGGAATTTCTGCGGCCCGTGCGTCAATCCTTTGAGACGTATTTCGTCTTTCGGGAATGGTGTGGGCCGCAGAAATTTTCTGCGTATGGGGTTTCCGTCCTCACCGGGGCTCGTTAGACACGGCGACAGAATTCCCGAAGAAAGGAACATGATGAAGTCCCTGAAGGCTGCCGCTGTTGTTGCCGGGTCCCTGGTCATCGCCGGAGCTGCCGCCCCCGCGTTCGCCTACGACACCGCCGACCTCACGCCCACCAGCCTCAACGGCGCTGTGAACACGCTCACCAAGGGCCCCCTCGACGTGGACCAGTTGCAGCCGCTCCAGCACCAGTCGAACGCGCTGGACACCGAGAACAAGGACTCGGTGCTCAGCACGGTGAAGGGCGCGACGACCGCCCTCAACTCGAACGGCGGGCTGCTCGGCGGGCTCCCCCTCCAGGGCTGACGCACGTCTTGAAAGGACCGATTCCGGCGCGCGGAATCGGTCCTTCGCGCTGTTCGAGCCCCGTCCCTCTTTCGTGTGGATACCGGCGGGAAATCCCCCGGTCGAGTGAGAACACGGCCGGACGCGCCAATTCCCGTCGATAGGGTTCCGCGGTGACCTCAACCTCAAGCGAAACGCGCCCTTTCCGCATCGCCGACCTGGGCACGCTCGTCGTCATGGCCTGGAGCGGTGACGCCCCCGACGGCGACATGCCCTACCTCCTCGCCTACTCCCTCGGGGACGGCGAGGGCGGTCCGGAGGCCTCGGCCGTCGCCGTCGAGCAGCTCCTCGCCAACACCGGTCTGCCGGTCGGCGGCGACATCGTCGACGGCTCGACCCGGCCGAGCCTGCCGGTCAGCCTGCTCGTCGAGGCCGGTACGGCCGTCGTCAACATGCCGCAGCTCAACGCCCAGTGCACCCCGCCCCCGGAGTGGCTCACCGCGGTCGGCGAACGGGGCTTCGCCTACCTGGTGTTCACCACCCGCCCCTGGCCCGAGGCGCAGCCCGGCAAGACCGTCGAGCCGGAGGCCCTGGCCGCATTCGCGGGCGCCGAGGAGACCCTCACCGCCGCGGCCCACGTCATCCTCCCGGCCCGCAGCCTGCGCAGCTGACGACTGACGACTGCCGGCCGAACGGCGAGCGGCCGAAGGCGGGGGCCGCTCTCCGGGCTGATCTGACGACTAATGCACCACTCGGGGGAATCTTGAGCTGATGCGGTTCTCAGGATCGTTACGCGTTACGGACGAACTCCCCCGATTCCTGTAAAGGACCGTACTTGCCATGAAGTCGACCACTCGAACCCTTGCCGCCGCCGTCCTCACCGGCGTGGCGGCGGCGGTGGGCGCCACGGCTCCCGCCGTCGCGGCCGACACGGTCCCCGTACCCGTACCGCTGGACGGCGTCGAGAAGTCCCTCAACGTGAACCTGCCCAAGGTCGGCGGCGAACTGCCCCTGCTGATGCCGGGCGTGCCCGAGGGGCCGCGCTATGTCGAGGGCCAGATGATCCCGGCCAGCGCGCTGCCGCAGGTGCCGCTCGGTGCCGCGCTGCCCGGGCTGTCTGCCGAGACGCCGCTGCCGCAGGCACTCGGGAAGGGCTTCGACGAGGCCTCCGTCAGCCTCCCCGCGGCCGACCTGCGGACCCTGACCCCCGGCCTGTCCGTGGAGACCCCGCTGACCGCGCCCAACCCCGAGGTGTTCGGCCTGCCCACGCTCAAGGAGCCCCAGGCCGCCGTACTCACCCCGCTGCTGCAGACGGCCCCCACGGGCGCCCTGGGACTCGGCTCGCTGTAGTCCACAGGCTGACGAACCGGACGCGCTGGGCCACCGGGCGGTCGCATCACCGAACGAACGGAACCAGGAGAGAGGCGAGAGTCTTGTTCGTCAGCAGAGTGCCCCGGGGCCCGGCGGGTCCCCCCGCCCGCTCCGGAACGCGGCGGGACGCGCTGCGCGCCCTGTGCGTGTCGGCCCTCGCCCTGGCCGTGGTCCCGGTCGTCGCCGCCGCGTGGCCCCGA
>NZ_JBSFDA010000129.1:0-29466 GCF_053593675.1 Streptomyces sp. NPDC002156
CGACACCACCAAGGAGCGCCACGACATGTGGCTGCTCAAGCGCTACGGACTGCCCGCCCTGTACTGGCACGGCATGCTCAAAGGCCGCGCCTGACGGCCCGGCGTCGAGGATCCGCGACGAGGAAGACAATCACGCGGCAGGACCAGAACGATTGAGCTACCTTCCTGTGACATCACGGCCTAATCGATTTAGCATTCCTTTCCCGCGGCGGGACGCGGGGTCGAGGAGGTTGCCGCAGATGCCAACCGTGCAAGACGCCGCCGTAAGGCTGTCGAGAACACCCGCGGGGCTGGAGGGGCTGCCACGGCCGGGCCGATGCCTGGTCATGGGGGTCCTCAACGTGCTCGCGGCCGTCGCGGGCCGGCACTGTGCCACCTAGGCGAGGCGCCGGCGTTGGCTAGGGGCGACGTGTGGTGACAGGGGGGAGATGGACTCATGAGAGGAACATCGACCATGCCTGGCCCAGGAAACAGTGCTCGGAGATCCCGTCAGATCCCCAACGCGAAATCGATGCGTTGGCGGACCTCTTCGAGATCCCCGGTACCGTCCAGGCGATGCAACAGGCCACGGTCGCCGTAGGCGCGAAGCAGGGGTGCTGTCTGCTCGGAGTAGACGGCCAACCGGTGGCGAACGACCTCGTCGGTGTCGTCGAGCCGGCCGCCGTCGGCCGAACGACGGCGGATACGCGCAACGAGTTGCTCGTCGGGAACCACGAGCTCGATGACACCGTCGACGGGTGCGCCACGAGCATCCAGGAGATCGTAGAGTGCGGCCACCTGCCGTGCGGTGCGCGGGTAGCCGTCCAGCACGAACGCCGAAGCCGCGTCGGGCTCCGCGAGACGGTCCCGGACCATGGCATCGGTCACGGCGTCGGGAACGTACTCGCCGGCCGCGATGAACTTCTCGGCGAGCACACCCAACTCGGTTCGGCGCTTGATGTTGTCCCGGAAGAGGTCACCCGTCGAGATGTGCGGACCGCCCACCCGTTCGGCCAGCGCGACCGCCTGCGTACCCTTGCCGGCTCCGGGCGGTCCCATGATCAGCAGACGCATCAGTCCTCCTCGGCCGTCGCGGGCGCAGCCATTCCTGCTGCGATCAGGTCCATCACCGAGCTGTCGGCGAGCGTGGTGGCGTCGCCGACCTCCCGGTTCTCTGCTACGTCGCGGAGCAGCCGTCGCATGATCTTGCCCGAGCGGGTCTTGGGGAGCTCCGGGACGACCATGACCCTCTTGGGCTTGGCGATGGGGCCGATCTCCTTGCCCACGTGATCGCGAAGCTCCGTGACGACCTCCCGGCCCCCGTCGCCCGCCGACTCGCGCAGGATGACGAACGCGACGACGGCTTGGCCGGTGGTGTCGTCGTCGGCGCCGACCACGGCGGCTTCGGCGACCTTGGGATGCGACACGAGGGCGGACTCGATCTCGGTGGTCGAAAGGCGGTGGCCGGAGACATTCATGACATCGTCGACGCGGCCGAGGAGCCAGATGGCACCGTCCTCGTCGCGCTTGGCGCCGTCGCCGGCGAAGTACATTCCCTCCCAGCGCGACCAGTAGGTGTCCTTGTAGCGCTCGTCGTCGCCCCAGATGGTGCGCAGCATCGCGGGCCACGGGTCGCGGATGACGAGGTAGCCGCTCTCGCCGTTGCTGACGCTGTTGCCGGCATCGTCGACGACGTCGGCGGTGACTCCGGGCACCGGCAACATGGCGGAGCCGGGCTTGGACGAGGTGACACCGGGCAGCGGGCTGATCATGTGGCCGCCGGTCTCCGTCTGCCACCAGGTGTCGACGATGGGGGTCCTCCCACCGCCGATGTTCTCGCGATACCAGATGTAGGCCTCGGGGTTGATGGACTCGCCGACCGAGCCGAGGATCCGCAGCGTCGACAGGTCGTACTCCGCCGGGATCTGCTCGCCCCACTTCATGCAGGTGCGGATGGCGGTGGGCGCGGTGTAGAACAGCGTGACGCCCTTGTCCTGGATGATCTCCCACCAGCGACCCTTGTGCGGGGTGTCGGGGGTGCCCTCGTAGAGCACCTGCGTGACGCCGTTGGCAAGCGGCCCGTAGACGAGGTACGAGTGACCGGTGACCCAACCGATGTCGGCGGTGCACCAGTAGACGTCACCTGGCTTGTGGTCGAACACGCCCCAGAACGTGTAGGCGGTCTGCACCAGGTAGCCGCCCGTGGTGTGCAGGATGCCCTTGGGCGTGCCGGTGGTGCCCGATGTGTACATGACGTAAAGGGGGTGCTCCGAGTCGAACGACTCGGGCGTGTGCTCGATGGACGCCTTGCCGACGGACTCGTGCCACCAGACATCCCTGATGTCATCGAACGGCACGTCCTGACCGGTACGCCGCACGACCACGACATGCTCGACGGGGCTGTCCTTGCCCAGCGTGACGATGGCTTCGTCGACAGCCGGCTTCAGCGACGACGCCGCGCCTCGTCTGTAGCCCCCGTCCGCGGTGATCACGATCTTCGCGTTGCAGTCCAGAACCCGACTTGCCAGCGCGTCGGAACTGAAGCCGCCGAACACCACCGTGTGCGGGGCGCCCAGGCGCGCGCACGCGAGCATCGCGATGACGGCCTCGGGAATCATCGGCATGTAGATGGCCACCCGGTCACCGACCCGCACGCCGAGCTGGGCCAGCGCGTTGGCTGCCTGCGACACCTCGTCCTTGAGTTGCGCGTAGGTGATGTCGCGGGCATCGCCGGGCTCGCCGACGAAGTGCAGGGCGACGCGGTCGCCATTGCCGTCCTCGACGTGGCGATCGACGCAGTTGTACGCTGCGTTGAGTTTGCCGTCGACGAACCACCTGGCGAACGGTGCGTTGGTCCAGTCAAGGACCTCGGTGAACGGCCTGGCCCACGAGATGCGCTCTGCCTGCTCGGCCCAGAACGCGAGCCGGTCCTTCGCGGCGCTGTCGTACGCATCAATCTTCAGGTTCGCGCCCGCCGCGAGATCCGCCGGTGGGTCGAACGTGCGAGCATCATCTGCCGGGTTGCTGATCCGATCAGGCATTTCGATCCTGCCTCCGATCTGTGCGCCAGCGGGAACGACGCCGCTGTCGTAGAGGTGTGGGCCACATGATCAAGTGATTCGTCGGCCCTCGGCACGTCCGAAAGTAGGTATTGGATGTCCGTCGATCTCATGCGACCCAGCGACATCGCCTTGCTGCAGCAGACGAGTCGTGAGGTCCGCCGGGCAATCCGCGGCGCGGTGTCGTTCGGCGGCCTGAACGAGAACGGGAAAGTCCGCATCACGGCGGTTTCCGGGGCGGAACGCAAGACGCTGACGTCGATCGTGCTCGCACCGTCTCGCGGCCTCGGAGGTCGCAGTTGGGAGCTCGGAAAGCCGCTTGCGGTCGGCGACTACGCAACCGCTGACGACATCACCCACGACTTCGACGACCAGATCCTCGGGGAAGGAATCGTCAGCCTGGCGGTAGCCCCGATCATCGTGCGCCGCATCGTGAGGGGGCTCTTGTACGTGGGCGAACGCTCGTCGTCGCGGTCCTCGGACGTCGTTCAGTTCCTGGAGCGTCAGGCGAAGCGCATCGCTCACGAACTGAACATCAGGGACCAGGTGGACGACCGACTGCGCCTCCTGCACGCGGCCGAGTCGGCCACGCGCGCGGCGCCCGCCGACCTCGGAGAGATTCACGCGCGCCTTCGCGAGATCGCACACCGCGTGTCAGACCCGCTGGTCGCCGCCGAGCTGAGAGAGCTTGCCGCACCCGCGAAGGCGGTCGACGGCCACGAGGCTGCCGACAGCCTCACCGCTCGGCAGATCGACACATTGGCGCTCGTGGGCCTGGGCCTCAAGAACGCCGAGATCGCGGCACGGCTGGGCCTTTCCGTCCCTACCGTCAAGAGCTATCTGCGTCAGGCGATGGCGCGGCTTCATGCACACACCAGGCAGGTCGCGGTGGTGGAAGCGCGCCGTCGCGGACTACTGCCATGACGGCGCGCTCGGGGGCGTAGGCCCGATGGCGGTGCGCGATGAGCCGTATTCACCGCGGCTTGCGCTCGGACCCTTCGTCGACGATCGTGGAAAATGCGTCTGCTCAGAGGGCGAAGGGCCAGGTGAGCGACGATGGGCGCTATCGGCGATCCCACATCCAGCTGGTTCAACGGGCTGATGGACACCTGCCTCGACATGTCCACGGCCGTGGCGGTGACCGACCCGGACGGTCGTGTGACCCGCTGGAGCAACGGGGCGCAGCGCCTGCTCGGATACACACCCGGAGAGATTGTCGGCAGACCGGTGGCCGATCTGTTTGCCTCGGACGTCGGCGGTGGCGGGGGTTCGGTGTTCCGGCACCGAGACGGTCGGCTCCTGGGTCTGGAAGGGTCTGTGTGTCCGCTGCTGGACGGTGAGCAGGTGACCGGCTTCCTGCTCATTGCGGCTGCCGGGGACGGGACACTCATGCAATGGGCGTTCGACCAGTACCCGAAAGCCCTCGTGATCTACGACCGCGGGGGCCGACTGCTCCGTATCAACGAGGAGATGGCCCGGGCGATCGGACACCCCGAGAACGAAGTCCGGGGTCTACGCCTGACCGATTACATGCCGGGGTCTCCGTATGAGGAGGGTGAAGAACTGATCTCCCGGGTGGCGATGTCCGGCGAGCCGGAGTACATGGACGGGGTCGTCAGGGTTCCGGGCGAGTCCAGGGCACATGCCTGGGCTGTCGATATTTTTCCGCTCAAGGGCGCGGACGGGCAGGTACGCGCGGTCACCCTGGAGGCCTACGACGACACCCAGCAGCACGGCTCCAGGGAACGCCTGGCGCTGCTGAGCGAAGCCAGGACCCGAATCGGCAGCAGCTTGGACGTGGAGGGTACGGCCCAGGAACTGGCCGACGTCGCGGTGCCGCGCTTCGCCGATTCCGTCACCGTCGACCTGCTGGACGCC
This sequence comes from Streptomyces sp. NPDC002156, assembly GCF_053593675.1. Lineage (NCBI taxonomy): Bacteria > Bacillati > Actinomycetota > Actinomycetes > Kitasatosporales > Streptomycetaceae > Streptomyces > Streptomyces sp. NPDC002156. Next base: position 4,917 of record NZ_JBSFDA010000129.1, read on the forward strand.
GTCTTTCGCGGCGAGCTGCCCGCGCCCGTTGCGCCTGGTCCGGTCGTGCTGCGCCGGGCGGCGCACGTCTCCGCGGATCCGCAGGTGCGTGAGACCGTGCTCGCCACCGGCGAGACGCACACCCATCCGACGTCGTCGCCGGTCGCCCGCTGCTTGACCACCGGCCGCGCGGAACTGCACGACGTCGCCGACGCAGAGATCGTCAGCCGGCTCGCCGAAGGCCCCATGACACATTCACTCATCGCGGTGCCCATCCGTGCCCGGGACGCCACTCTCGGTGTGGCTGTCTTCCTCCGTCACGCGAGAACCCCCGCACCCTTCACGCACGATGACCTCGCCGTCACCGAGGACCTGGTTGCCAGAGTCGCGATCTGCCTGGACAACGCCCGCCGGTACACCCGCGAACGCGGCCTCGCACTCACGCTGCAACGCAACCTGTTGCCCCGGGGGCCGGCCCAGCACACCGGCCTGGAAACAGCCGCCCGTTACCGGCCCGCGGGTGGCAGCGCACAGGTGGGCGGCGACTGGTTCGACGTGATTCCGCTGCCGGCGGCCCGGCTGGGCCTCGTCGTCGGTGACGTCGTCGGCCACGGCATCCATGCCTCTGCCACGATGGGCCGCCTGCGCACCGCCGTACGGACCCTGGCCGACATCGACCTGCCGCCCGACGAACTCCTCACCCACCTCGACGACATCGTCACCCACGCCGCGCACGAGGAGGAGTCCGCGGACACCTCGACCGAGATCCCCGGCGACCTCGGCGCCACCTGCCTGTACGCCGTGTACGACTCGGTCTCCCGCACCTGCACCATGGCCAGAGCCGGTCACCCCGCCCCCGTAGTGGTCCACCCCGACGGAACGGCACAGGTCATCGACCTGCCCGCCGGACCCCCGCTCGGCCTGGGCAGTCTGCCCTTCGAGGCGACCGAACTCACCATGCCCGAAGGCAGCCTGCTGGTCCTGTTCACCGACGGACTGATCGAAGCCCGCGACCAGGACATCGACGACGGATACAACGCACTGCTGCGAGCTCTCACCTCACCTGCCCCGTCACTGGACACACTCTGTGACACCGTTCTGGAAACCCTGCGCCCCGACCCGCACACCGACGACATCGCCCTTCTTGTCGCCCGTACAAGTGCCCTCGCCCCGGACCATGTGGCTTCCTGGGACCTGCCCTCTGATCCCGCCGTCGTGGCCGAAGCCCGCAAACAGGCCGGCGACCGCCTCACTTCATGGGGACTGGACGAGGAGGTCTTCACCACGGAACTGGTGGTCAGCGAACTCGTCACCAACGCCATCCGGCATGCCACCGGCCCGATTCGGCTGAGACTGATCATGGACCAGAGTCTGGTGTGCGAGGTCTCCGACACCAGCGGAACCACCCCGCACATGCGCCGCGCCCGCCTCTCCGACGAGGGGGGCCGAGGACTGCTTCTCGTAGCCCACCTCACCGAGCGCTGGGGTACCCGCCACACCCTCAGCGGAAAGACCATCTGGGCCGAACAACTCCTCCAACCCGGCGCCGGATGCCGTCGATCGCCTGCCGGTTGAAGTGGGTGAGATGGCGCCCGGCGACCAGTTCGGTGGTGCCGTGGCGTCCCAGGTGGGTTGGGGAGCACGGCGGCGCCGGCGCCGGGTCGACCGACAGGTGGAGGCCGTCACCGAGACCGAGGACGACCAGTCGGCGACGTACATCTCGAAGGACTGGCCGGCGGCTAACGTGCCGGTGAGGAGCTTCTCGGTGACCTGGTCGTCGCGGTGGCCGAGGCGATCCATCAGGTAGTAGACCTGACAGCTGGTTACGCACGAGATACCAGTGAGGACCAGGTAGCGGTCGGCGAGGTTCCAGGCGAAGCCGGGGCGCCTGCGCAGACCGACCCGGAAGCTGCGCAGGGACTCCTTGAGGCCGTACGGCTCAGAACCCGTCTTTGAACCTAAAAGGGCTGGTCAACGACGGAAACCATTAGAGCGTTCGGCCCGGCCATTGGGCGCGTCGAGGTCGCCACCTGCCCCCACACCGTCCGTGTCCGCGGCTCCAAGGACACCACTCGACCCTCCTTCGCGGTCTCCTTTACAGCTTTGGAGCGCCTTCGTTCGAACCACTGATTCAATCGAACGCAGCAGCCCGGCGTGCACATGACGGGCGGGAATCCGAGCCTGGTCCCATGGGCATACGACCATGGGTGGTCGTCGAGCCAGCTGACCGGCGTGGTCTGCGCCGGATCACCATCCACGGCAAGACGGTGGGCACCGCCTGGTCCCTCCGCGAGCTGCGGAAGGTACTCCGCTCCCTCGGCTACCCCGACGACATGGACCTCGACGACCGCTCGCGCGTCCACTGGCGCGGCGGCGACAGCAGCGTCTGGCCCGACGACAGGGGCTGGAGACGGCGTGTGGTCATCACCCTCATGCTCGTGGGACTGGTCGGCTCGCTGGGGCTGCACGCTGTCATCGGCTGGGCGGACGCCCTGGGAGCACTGACCTTCGCGCAACGTCTCGTCGGAGTTCTGTTCCTGTTGGCAGGCGCAGTTCAGGGCATCGCGTTGCCTGCGGTCGTCGACCACTGGGGCCGTCGGCAGGTCAGGCTGTCCGGAGCACTGGTCCTGCTCGGCGTGCTCATGGCGCTGGCCACCACGACCCTTCTCCTCTTCCTGTGGCTGCAGGAACGAGAATTCATAGCCACTGTCCTGATTTTTCTCGCCCTGTGGATCTGGTCGCTGTGGGCCCTCCATACTCTCATCCGCGAAAAGGTGTGGAGAGGGATACCGCACCCCAGGAAGTTCGCGGCAGGAGTTACCGTCACGGCGCTCCTGACAGCCATCAGCCTGGGATACTCAATTCTCTATCAACCCATTGCCGCCCCCCGGCACTTCGTCCTGAAATCGGAATTCGGTACACCACAGACAGATGCCGACTCGCCCTATATCCACATCCCCCTCAAGCTCTACGCGAAGAACACCGGAGGAATTCCTGTCTACATCGTCGTCGACGACTACGCGGTCTATGGACGCTCGGCCGAGTTCTCCGAGTCAGGCGAGGGGATGATGGAATGGAAAGTAGGCAAGGAGGATGGGTGGGCCCCGGAGGCAGAGGCATTCGAGAGTAAAGTCAAAGATGAGATCATTTCATCTGGGCAGTTCCAGGGTCCTGGGTCAACACTGGACTCCGGGGAGGAGTTCAAGATGGAGAAGGTGATCACACTCCCTAAGCACACCCAGTACGAGACGCTGGATGCCGTTCTTCAGTTCGTTGTCCTGCGGCAGGACCGCGGGAAGATCGACGACGAATTCTCTTATGAAAGACTCTCCTGGATTGAGTCGGAAGGGAGATATTACTGCGACGACTGCGGTGAGCACGTCATACACCACGGCAGGGTGCGCTACAACGACAACTTGATCAACGTGACACGCAAGCCGCGGTATGTGGCGGCTTTCTGGTCGCCGGAAGAGGGGATGGATTCCTTCGTCTCCTCGTTCAACTTCAAGAACGAGAAGATAAGCGAGTCGATCTACGAAATATATACAGAACTGGACGAGGATGAAATGGACAGAGAGGCCGAGAGATACGGCCTTGCCTGGGTCTCCGTCAACTCGGAAGTGTCCGTCAAGGGACTGCTGAGGCAGGCGCAGCCCTGAGTCGCGCACGGTCTCCTCAGATCACGCCCGAGTCGTAGAAGAAACCCAGGTCGGTGATGGCGGTCTTCATGCGGGAGCGCACGAAGCTGTTGGCACCGTCGGTCCCGACGACATAGCGCGCGCGGAAGGTCTCTCCCGTGCCGGTGGTCAACTCGATGTGATCGTCGTGCTCCTGGAGGTCGGTGACCTCCTGGCCCCGGCGGAGGGTGATGCCCTCTTGTCCGGCGGCGGCCGTGGTGAGGACGGCCTCCAGCTCGGGTTGGGAGAAGAAGTTGGCGACCGGCCACCCCGAGGGGCCGGTACCCGACCAGTCGATGCGGACGAGGGCGTCGCCGTCGCGGTTGCGCCACTCGTAGTGGTCCGGTACCGGTTCGGTGACCGCCCGTACCTGCTCACCGACGCCGGCGGCCTGGAAGACGCGGCCGATCTCGTCGTCGAAGTGCACGGCGCGCGGCCGGTCGTACGGCTGGGGCCAGCGTTCGAGCGCGAGGACGTCGTGGCCGGCGCGGGCGAGTAGCAGGGACAGGAGCTGGCCGACGGGCCCGAAGCCGACGAGGGCGACTTCGTGGATGCGCTCTTCGCGTGGGGTGTGTCGGGTCATCGGGTCACTTCTCCGCGCTGTGGGTGCCGGTCATGAGAGCAGCGAGGTCCTCGGGGTGGAGGAAGGACGGGGGCGGCGGCGGGCCCCAGTTGAACAGCCCCTTGGCTCCTTCGAGGACCTCGGGATTCCACAGTTGGTCGTCGACGACGCAGTCCATGTCGGAGTAGTACTCCGAGAAGTTGCCGGCCGGGTCCTTGAGGTACCAGAAGAAGTTCGACCCCGCGTGATGGCGGCCCAAGCCCCAGATGTGGCGCTCGGGGTGGTCCGCCAGCATCGCGCTCGCGCCACGTCCCACGTCGTCGACATCGTCGACCTGCCAGGACGTGTGGTGCAGGAAGGCGACCGGCGCGTTCAGGACGAGGATGTTGTGGTGGTCGATGGAACAGCGCAGGAACGCGCCGGCGTCCTTGATGTAGTCGCTGGCCCTGAAGCCGAGACCGTCGCGGAAGAACGCGGTGGTCGCCTCGAAGTCGGTGGTGCCGACGACTGCGTGGCCGAGCTTGCGCGGCCGCACGGGAGCGGTGCGCAGGACGCCGGGGGCACGGGAATCTGTGCGCTCGATGCGGCCGGGCCCGTTGTAGGGCGTGGCCGGGACGCTCCGCTGGGTCAGGCGCGGAGCGATCTCCAGAACGGCGCGTACGCTGGTGGCCTTGTCGTACGCGGTCAGCGACGAGCTCTTCGACTCGCTCGGCACGCCGATGCGATCGAGGCGGAAGGCCGCGCCGGCCAGGTCGTCATGGTCGTCGACGCCGATGCGTACCTCGATCAGGCGGCGGGTCGGAGCGTGCACGATGCGCAGCTGGCGGCCGCCGTCGCGGGTGGCGAACCAGCCGTCGCTCTCGGGCGAGAGGCCGAAGTCGGCGTAGTAGGCGGCGGTCTCGCCGACGTTGGGGACCCCCATGGTGAGGGAGGTCAGGCAGTGCAGTGACATGAAGGGGACTCCTTTGTCCGGTTCCGTGACCCGGGCGGGCGCGTCAGCCCTTGAAGTTCTGGCGCAGCTCGCCGATGCCTTCGACGGACGAGACCAGTGCGTCGCCGGGGGCCAGCCAGCGCTGCGGATCGCGACCCAGGCCCACGCCGGCCGGGGTGCCGGTGAAAAGGACGTCGCCGGGGAGCAGCGGCAGAACGGCGGAGAGCTTCGAGACGAGCGCGGGGACGGAGAAGATCAGGTCACTGGTACGGCTTTTCTGGACCTCCTCGCCGTTGATGGAGCAGGAGAGCTCCAGGTCGTCCGGATTGTCGAACTCGTCTGGGGTGACCAGCCACGGACCCATGGGCGTGAACCCGGGAAAGGACTTTCCGAGACCGAACTGCGGGATGGGCCCTGCCAGCTGGGTGATTCGCTCGGATATGTCCTGGCCGACCGTGAGTCCGGCGATGTGTGACCAGGCATCCGCCTCGGAGACGCGTTCGGCGCGAGTGCCGATCACCGCGACCAGTTCCACCTCCCAGTCGGTGTGCCCCTCGGGCGGCAGCGCGACCTCGGTGACCGGGCCGCTGATGCTGGTGGCGAACTTGGTGAAGACGGGCGGCAGGCCCTCGGGGGCCTCGAAGCCCGACTCCGAGGCGTGCGCACGATAGTTGAGCCCGATGGCGAGCAACTGGCGCGGCGCCGGCGCGGGCGATCCGAGGTGGGCGGCCTCGAAGCGCTGCCCCTGCGGGAGCTCGGCCGAACCGGCCCAGGACCGGAACTCGGCCCAGCGTTCGTAGACGGCCTGCGGGTCGGCACCGAAGCGTCCGTCACTGGCCTCCTCGACGTCGACGGCACGGGCCTGGTCGTCGGTGATCAGGACCAGTCGGCCGGAGAGATTGGCGATCCGCATGGTGCGCTCCTCGTCGGGGTCATGTGGTCACCCTGCCGGAATCCAATTCAGCATGATGATTACGTTGATGTTGCGCCCGCGGTTCCGGAGACGTCAAGGGGGGATCGGGGTAACCTTCATAATGAATTCAGTGAGCCGTCGAAGGAGAGCCTTGAGTACCGCACGCGATGCCGCACGCACGAGTGCGTCCAGCCGGGCCGAGCAGGCGGCGCAGCGCATCGCCGCGCTCGCCGAGGCCGCACGACCGGGTGCCAGGCTCGGCACGAAGGAGTTGCTGCGTACTCAGTGCGCGGTCTCGGTCGGGACCTTCAACGAGTCGCTCCGCCTGCTCCAGTCCCGCGGCCTGGTCACCGTGAGACCCGGTCCGGGCGGCGGGATCTTCGTGGCCGAGCAGTCCCCCATGGTGCGCCTCGGGAACTCCGTCCTCGCACTGGACGCCCAGGGGACGGATGTCGCGGACGCCGTGCGCATCCGTGACGCGCTCGACCCGTTGCTGATCGAGGACGCGCTGTGGCACGCCTCACCGGCCGACATCGCGGACCTCCGACAACAGATCGAGGCCATGGCGGAGGCGGTCACGGCGGCCGATCCCGTCGCCTTCGTCCACGCCAACTGGAAGCTGCACGCCCGTATCGCCGAGATCAGCCCGAACCCGTTGCTGAGGTCGCTCTACAAGAACCTGCTCGACCTCATCGAGGCCCACACTCTGGCCGTACTGCCCGGCAGCGACCAGCCGCTCGCCGAGTACGTCGCACAGCGCCACGAACTCCACCGAGACCTCGTCGACGCCCTCGACGCGCGCGACCGCGACACGGCGCTGCGGCTCATCCACGAGCACAACACGAGCCTCGCCGGCGAAACCTGACCACGCGCAGGGGATGTGGCGGGCAAGTCGCCCCGGAACTGCCGCAAATCAACGAGGACGACGAACCGGTCATCGATGCCGCCGAGTCCCGTCGGCACACAGAACCTGACCCGTAGTGGCTCTGGAACACTTCCATGACTCGGGCGCAGGCATGACCACACGACGCCACATGGTCATCGGGGCATCGCAGGTCGGCTGCGCCTCGCATGCGGCATACCCGGCGAGCGCGTTCAGCGTCGGGGCGCGGTCCGACCGTCTGCTGGTGTTCGGCGCCGAGGACGCTGCGGGAGAAGGGCCGCAGTGTGTCGTACGCGATGGCGGCCTCGGCATGACGACCTTGGGCGCCCGTCGCCGACGCGGTGACGTTCAGCGTCGGCGGCGCGTACATGTCGTTGCGCCGCTGAGACCGGGCCGCAGCCACGGCACGGGCTCGGCCTCCGCCTCGGCCCAGGGGGGGAGCGGGGCTGTTTGCAGGGGTGGGTGTGGGCCTTCCCGTACCCGGCGGGACGCCTCAGCGCGGTCAGTCTGCGAGCCGTAGGCCAGTGCGGAGCCTGCCGCCTTCGGCCCTGTTTCCGCCCCGGAAGTCTTCCCACCGCCCCGGCTCCATGCCCTCCCCGAGCGGAACCTCCGGATGGCCCGCCTCAGGATGCCGCCACCGCACTGATCGTGAGGAATGGATACCGACGGCAGGCGGACAGGCCGCGCCTCACTCCTGGAGGACGGATGACCAGCCCGCTCGGCCCGGCGCATGGCCCCGCCCAGGAGGGTTCACCGTCGGGTGGCGGGTCGTACGTGGTCGGCGCGGGGAGACTCGCGGGGAAGGCGGTCTCGGCGGTACTGATCGTCCTCGCCTGTGTCCTCATCCCCGTGTCCGTACTGACCGTGTGGGTGCACGACATCGTCCTCGACACGGACCGTTACGTCGAGACGGTCGAACCGCTCGCCTCAGACCCCGCGATCGAGGCCGCCGCACGTGGTCACATCGTCCGGGCCGTCGAGGTTCGCGTCGACGCCAAGCGGGTCACCGCCGAACTCGCGACCTGGCTGCGGTCGCAGGGCCTGCCGCCGACGGCGGCCCGAGCGGTCAAGGGGCTGGCCCCGCAGCTGAACGCGGCCGTGACCGGTGCCGCGGACAGGGCGGCGAAGCGCTTCGTCGAGAGCGACAGCTTCGAGAAGGTGTGGACCTCCGCCAACCGGGTCGCCCACTCGACCGTGGTTCACGCCCTGACCGGAAGGGGCCGCGGAGCGGTCGGCGTGCACGAGGACACCGTGACCCTCGATGTCGGCACCGCTGTCGACCGGGTCAGGAAGGAACTCGTCGACTCCGGTGTGTCGCCGGCCGCCGACATCCCGGACGTCGACAAGCAGATGGTGCTGTTCACGTCCGACAAACTGGAGCGCATGCGGGGCGCCGCGCACGCCCTCGACGTGATCGGCACCTGGATGCCGGCGATGACGGTGCTCATCGCGACAGCGGGAGTACTCCTCGCCCACCGGCGCAGACGCGCCCTGGCCAGGGCCGCCCTGGGCGCCGTCACCGCCTGCCTGATCGTCGCCGTCGGCCTTGCCGTAGCCCGCCGCTACTACCTGGATCACCTGCCCCCGCGGGTCCTGTCGGAGGCGGCCGCGGCAGCCGTCTTCGACCATCTCCTGCATTTCGTACGGGCCACGTTGCGTACCGTGATCGTGCTCGGTGTGGTGGTCGCGGTCGGCGCCTATGCCGTCGGCCCCGGCCGAGGGGCGCGCGCCCTGCGTACCGCTTCCGAGCGCACCGCCGACTCCGCCGCCCGCTGGGCGGACACCCACGACATGCACGCCGGGCGGGTGGGAACGTGGACGGCGGACCACCGGCATCGGCTCACCGTCGGCGTCCTGCTCGCAGTGGCCCTGCTGTTCGCCCTCTGGAATCACCCCACTGTCCTGACGGTGCTTCTGCTGGTGCTCGTCCTGCTGGCGGTGCTGGCGCTGATCGCCCTGGTGGCGGCGATCGGTCGCAGGACACAGGTGGGGGAGCCGGTCACCGATCCGGAGTGAGAATCGGCCGGGGGTCCGCCTGCTGGAGTTCGGCGAGCAACTCGCTCTGGCCGGAGATCAGTTCGGTCAGGATCCTCCGGGCCGCGCGCAGGAGTTCGGCCACATCGCCACCGGCCAGGGCGTAGCTGACGGTCGAGCCCTCCCGGATGGACACCACGATCCCCGAACGGCGCAGCACGGCCAGTTGCTGGGAGAGATTGGACGGTTCGATCTCGATCTCGTTCAGCAGCTCGCGTACGGGGACGGGGCCGTTCTGCAGCAGTTCCAGGACCCGGATGCGCACCGGGTGTCCGAGCATCCGAAAGAACTCGGCCTTGGCCTGGTAAAGGGGGACCTGCATGGTGAATCGCGCTCCCTGCCGCATTCGACGGGCTGCATCTGGCGCGGTGGCCCTGTACGTGCCACCGCAGGCGGTCTGGTGGACCGATTTTCGTGCATCCGGCCCCGCACGCCCATGGGATTGATCTGATCCGGATATGCCCAGTTGAAGAAGTCTTCAATTCATGGGCGTGCGAGGCGGTGGAGTACGCGGCTTTCTACACGTCCAGTTGGCCCTCGACGCCCTTGAGCTGATGGCGGGCCATGGCGAGGTTCGATTTCCTCCTGTCGAGCACGAGATAGAGGAACAAGCCGTTGCCACTACGGCCGTTGATGGGCCGGAGGACGTGGTACTGACTGCCGAGCGTGATGAGGATGTCCTCGATCTCGCCCTTCAGTCCGAGGTGTTCCATGGTGCGGGTCTTGGCGCGGATCACGTCCGTGTTGCCGGCCGCCGCGACGGTCAGGTCAAGATCCTTGCCACCCCCCAGAGTGCCCAGCGCCATACCGCTGGTGTAGTCGACGAGGGCAGTTCCCAACGCGCCCTCGATCGACGTCATGATCTCTTTGAGGCAGATCTCCACATTGCTCATCCCTGGCATCTCCTCCTTGTCACTGCGAGGCTCGGGCGTCGCCCTCCTCACCGATGCCCCCGGACCTTACGGAGGGCCGACGGCCGGCAGTCCAGTAGTTCCGCTACTGACCGACACGGCCAAAGGAAAGTCAGATGATGCGACATCTGTGACCGCTATCTGTGACCGTCCGGGAGGAGTTTGGTGCTGCTGTTGGCACAACCGTCGGGTGGGGTGGGCGGTCTCATGAGTGAGCGAACGATTCCGAGGGGGAGCCGTCATGAAGACGAAGTCAGGCATGTGTCTCAGGATCGCGGTCATCGCGGCGCTCACGACAGCTTCGGTGACTGTCGCCCCGGCCGCGGTCTCGGTGGCGGACGGTGCGACTCCCGCCGCGTCGGCCCCGGGTCGGGGCCACGGCCCGGTCTGGCGCACGTCTCTGGCGGGGACGCTCTCGGACAACTCCGCGCTGTTCGACATCGCGTCGGTCGGCCCGAACGCCGCCTGGGCGGTGGGAACCCAGTACGTCGATGGCGTCGGCGAGGGTGTCATCCTGCGCTGGAACGGCAGAACCTGGCAGCAGCAGTCGACTCCGGCCGTACCGGAGACCGGCGTGTGGCACGCCGTGGACGGGGTGTCCGCGCGTGACGTCTGGGCGTACGGCTGGGACCAGGTGGGCGAGACCCTGGCCCATTACGACGGCAAGCGGTGGACGCAGACCCCACTGCCTGACGAGAAGGGCTACGGCTTCGCGAAGCTAGCCGCCGTCCCCGGCAGGGCCTGGCTGGTGAGCGACACCGCGATCAACTCCTACGCCCACGGCGTCTGGAAGAGCACACCCCTCCCAAGTGGCGTCCACATCAACGCCATCGAAGCGCGGACCGCCCACGACGCCTGGGCGGTAGGGCAGTTCGCGTACGCCGGCCAGCCGAGCCGATCCGTACTCCTGCACTGGAACGGCCGTTCGTGGACCGAGACAGCGCCGGCAGGCAGCGCTCTTGGGATCACGGCCGTGTACCAGGAGTCGTCCCGCAGCGTCTGGGTCACCGCTCTCACCCCGTACACCGAGGACGAGCCGCAGCAGACCAAGGTGCTGCACTGGAACGGCCGCACATGGCGCGATGTCACCGGGCCGGTCGACGGACTGTGGGCCGGCGCCATCACCGGCGACGGCAAGGGCACCGTCTGGGTCTCGGGTGACCCCTACGGCTACGAGGGCACCGCCCTCTACTGGCGCCTGCGCAACGGCACCTGGACCTCCGTGGAGGGCGACGCCGTCCCCGGCGGCCAGACCCAGGCGTACGACATCGAGGCCCTCGCGCCCACCGGCCGCACCGGACAGTTCTGGTCCGTCGGCTACTACGGACTGATCACCGGGGAGTCCACCTCCGCCCAGTACGAACTGATCCAGCGCTCGACCCGCTGAACCCTCCCCTTGACGCGAGGGGCGACGGGAGCCGGAACTCGGGGTGGCCGGCTGTGCGTTGGCGGTCCAAGACAGTCGGCCAGAAGCCCTGAGGCGGGCCCGCACTTGAGGATGCACCCGTCAGTCGACAGTGAACGTGCGGCCCTGAGACCAGGCAGAGCGGGGTCTCATGCGTAGTCGTAGACGGTGGTGGCGATGTCGCGGGCGCTCAAGGTTGTACTGATGATCGGCTCGATGCGCTCCCACTTGCCGCCGGCGAGGCCGCAGCCGATGCGGGGCATGTGAACGGAGGCCTTGTTGGCAAGGGCGTGCTCAGCGACGGCGTGCAGGCAGTGTTCGACGGCGTCGTAGCGGATGGGCGGACCGCCGCTTCCCACCTTCATCCCGCGCTGCGCGACCATGTTCGCGACCCAGATGTCGGATCGGACCTGAACCATCTGTACTGCTCCGAGGGCGAAGTCGTTACCTGCGCGCTCGCGGTGCCAGCGGCGGTATGCGCGCTCCGGTTCGGGCCAGTGACGCGAGATCGCCAGGACGAACCCCTTGCCCCATCCGCCGAGGTCGTTGCAGATATGGGCGATGATCTTCGGCCCCTTCGCCTGGGGGTTGGTCGCGTCGCCCGCGACGATCTTCAACGGTTTCACGGGGCCATGGTCGCCTGGTCCACGATGAGATCCCAATGCTTTTCTCGCGTGCCGCTCTCATCGTGCTTCCTGCACCCTTCCCTTCCCGGGACTTCACCTGCCGGGCGGGACGACGCGCGGATAGCAGTCGTCAAGGTCTTCAAGGGGCCAGAAGGTGATCCTGGATTCCTGGGTCGAGTCCGCAAGGGTATCGGCGAACTCTGCGGGCATAACCGGCTTCGCAGTTGAGGGTGTAGGCGCCGGGAGTGCAGAGCTGTTGGACGGTTGGATGTGAGTCGTCAGGAGGTGCGAGAGTCGTAGTTCTCGCGGTTTGCGAGGACCTCGGCCATGTGCGTCTGCGCCCAGTTCCTGAGCCCGCGCGTCATGTGGTGGAGCGAGAGGCCGAGGTCGGTCAGCTCGTAGGAGACGGTGACAGGGACGGTTGGCGTCACGGTACGGGTGAGCAGACCATCGTGCTCCAGCGACCGCAGCGTCTGGGTCAGCATCTTCTGGCTGACCCCGGCCAGAAGGCGAGCGATCTCGGAGTAACGCATCGCCTTCGGAGCGTCTGCGTGTGCTGCACCGGGCTGGGGAGGGCTGTTGTCGCCGCCCAGCGCACACAGGATCAGGACGACCCACTTGTCCGAGATTCGGTCGAGCAGCTGCCGGCTGGGGCACCCTGCCAGGAACGCGTTGTACTCCACCTTGGCCTGAGCCCTCTTCTGGGCCGCCTTCATCGTCGTCACTGATCGCGCCTTTCCCCTATGGGTGGGTTACGCACTCCAAGGTGCCTACTTCCCGACAGGAAGTTTCTCTCCAATGCTGATGCAGGGAGGCAGCAGGCGCCACCTCCTCAAGTGCACGACGAAAGGCAACAAGATGAGCACACCCTCCCTCTCTCTTCCCGGCGGCTCCTGGACTCTGGGCGACCTGACCGTCACCCGGTTCGGCTACGGCGCCATGCAACTGGCCGGCCCGTGGGTTATGGGGCCGCCCGCCGATCGCGAGGGTGCCCTGGCCGTTCTGCGTGCAGCGGTCGATGTCGGTATCACCCACGTCGACACCAGCGACGCCTACGGGCCGCGCGTCACCAACGAGTTGATCCGCGAGGCACTGCACCCCTATCCCGAGTCACTGCACATCGTGACCAAGGTGGGCGCGACCCGCGACGAACAGGGTGGCTGGCCCACGGCCCGGCGACCCGAAGATCTGCGCCGCCAGGTCCACGACAACCTCAAGTCCCTCCGGCTCGACGTACTCGACCTGGTCAACCTCCGACTCGGCAACGCCGAAGGTCCCCGGCCCGGCTCGCTCGCCGAGGGGTTCGAGACGCTCGTCGAACTCCAGCAGCAGGGCCTGATCCGCCACCTCGGGGTCAGCAACGCCACCGAGGAGCAGGTCACCGAGGCACAGAGCATCGCGCCGATCGTGTGCGTGCAGAACATGTACAACCTCGCCCACCGCCACGACGACAAACTCATCGACCGGCTCGCCCCCGATGGCGTCGCGTACGTGCCCTTCTTCCCCCTCGGGGGCTTTACACCGCTTCAGTCCTCGGCGCTCTCGGCGGTCGCCGCTCGATTGGAGGCGACACCGATGTCCGTCGCACTGGCCTGGCTGCTGCAGCGATCACCGAACATCCTGCTCATCCCCGGCACGTCATCGACGGCACACCTGCGCGAGAACATCGCCGGCGCCGGACTCTCCCTCTCTCATGAGGACTTGACCGAGCTGGACGACATCGGCCGCTGAGTGCCCCAGACAACAGGATGATTCGCCCTCGCTTGGATGGCTTCAGATCACCAACCGTCAGGACCTCCGGCACCAGCCGGCAGACCTGGACCCAGACCAACCACTACTGCGGCGACCTCGACGCGGTCCTGCAACTGACCGACATCCACGGCGATGTGACAGTCCAGGTCCCGCTGGACACACCGCCCAGGCGCCGATCGCGTTGGCGTACGACGAGTACGGCAACCCGGAGGGCAGCACCGCCGCCACCCGCTACGGCTGGCTCGGCAGCAGGCAGCGCTCCGACGAGACACTCACCGGCGCCCTCCTCCTGGGCGTCCGGCTCTACGACCCGACCACCGGACGCTTCCTGTCCACGGACCCGGTCCCCGGCGGTGTACGCGGGCCGAGCCTGGAAGTCCCATAAGGGTGCTCGCGGCAAGGCCGCCAAGGCCGACCGCCGCTACCACCGCCGTTACACTCACCGCGCCGACCGGATCGGCCGGTGGTACGGAGGCGCTTCGACCGCCTACGGCCTGTACGGGGAGTACCGCTCCTACCGGCAGCAGGGAGCGCTGCTCGCGTTCGCGCGAGGGGACCGGCGGGAAGCAGCCGACGCGGCCGCTGAATCCGATCGGGCGGTGACCCGACTCCTTGGGGCCCGGCCCGGGCCCGGGAAGATCCGTACCCAGGAGGCGCACACCGTGTGGAGTCCGGCTTCGGACGCCCTCGGACTCCGCTCCTGGCTGTGGTTCACGATGGCGGTCGTACTCGGGGTCGGGGGTCTCCTGATCACACTGATCGGCCCCACCACACCCCAGTACGTGCGATGCGTGATCGCCTTCCTGCCCTCCGTCCCCAGTGCCCTGTTCGCCTCCTGGCAGATCGGTCACGCAGCCCTGGAACGGTGCCACTGCCGTCTGGGGGCGGCGGTCAGGACTTTCGCACGTACTCTCCCGGTTCCGCGTCCGCGTCCATGCTGAACAGCAGCAGATGGCCGTCGCGGCCGACAGTGAAGGAGACCGCGTCGGGCTGGCGGCAGCCCTTGCCCGACTCCGCGGTGTACGCCGCCGGGCTGAGCGCCAGCACGGGGGAGACGGCGCCGATGACGAAGGTGCTGTCGCAGTACTGCTCCGTGCCGTCATCCATGGCCGCCTCGACCGACATCCGCACCAGGCGGCCACCGACCGGGCCCTGGGTGATCCGGATCAACTCCTTCTCGCGATAGGTGTCGTTGGCCGGCACCCAGACGCCGACGTACTGGTCCGGCACCGCGTCCCGTCCGCCGGCCGACCGGTGGAAATCGGCGGTCAGGCTGCCGGACTTCCACACCAGTACGTCCTGCGACCGCACCTTGAGGGTCTGCTGGGAGAGCGGCGTGCACCGTCCCTGCGGTACCTCCGCGGTCACCTGGCCCTTGCCGACGACCAGCGTGTCGGCATCGGCGGAGACCAGCTTGCCGCGCCCTGTGCACTGCAGGTCCCCGCCGGTGTCGATGTACGCGGCGACCTTGTCACCCGGCCCGCCCGGTGAGATTTCCAGCCGCAGTACCCGTTTCGGCAGTTCGGGATTGCCATCGAGTACGCCTTCCCAGGCGCCGACGAACTCGTCCGGGATGCCCGACTCGGCACCCGGCGACGCCGATTGAGAGGCCGAGCCGCCCGTCGCGGGGTCTTTCTCACCGTCGTCGAGCAGCGTGAGCGCCGTGCCCGTGGCCACCGCGGCGAGCGCCACCACTCCGGCGAGGACCGGCCGCCACCGCCGCTTGGACCGCGTCGGCGCCGGTGAGCCCTGCGGCGGTGTCTCCGCGGTGAGCATCCGGGCGGCGAGCCGGCCGAGTTCGGCCAGCAGCTCCGCGGGCAGCCACGGGCCGTCCTCGTCGGTGCGGATGAGGACGGCGAGCTGCTCGGTCGTGGGCCTCCGCTGCGGGTCCTTGGCGAGGCAGGCGGTCACCAGACCGGTCAGCGTCGGTGGCACCCCGGTGAGGTCCGGCTCCTCCTCGGCTATCCGGAACATCAGCGCGTGCAGCCCCAGCTCGGCGGAGCCGAACGGCAGCCGTCCCGTCGCCGCGTACACCAGCACGGAGCCGAGGCTGAACACGTCCGCGGCAGGCGTCACCCGCTGTCCGCGCACCTGCTCAGGCGACATGAAACCGGGCGAGCCGAGGACGACCCCGGTGGAGGTACGCAGACTGCCCGCCACGGTGTCGAGCGCCCGGGCGATGCCGAAGTCGATCACGCGCGGGCCGTCGACGGTCAGCAGGATGTTCGACGGCTTGACGTCGCGGTGCACCAGGCCCGCGCCGTGGATGGCACGCAGCGCACGGGCGAGGCGCCCGGCCAGGGAATGCAGGGTGGCCTCGGGCAGCGGCCCGTAGCCCGACTCGACGACCTGCTGCAGTGAGGGCCCGGCCACGTACTCGGTGGCCACCCAGGGTGCCGCGGCCTCGGTGTCGGCGCCCAGCATCGGCGCCGTCCACTCACCGCCCACCCGGTGCAGCGCGGCGACCTCCTGCCGGAACCTGGCCCGGAACTCGGGGTCTTCGGCCAGTTCCGCCCTGACTACCTTCACCGCCGCGACCCGCCCGCCCGCGGAACGTCCCAGGAAGACCTGGCCCATACCGCCGGCACCCAGTCTGCCGATCAGCGTGAAGTCCCCCATCCGCCGCGGATCCCCCGGCTCCAGGACGTGCATCCGTGCCCCGCTCTCCCCGTGTGCGTCCGCTCGCTCTGTGCGGCGGCGACATTACCGGTTCGAACGGAACCCGGCCCGCGACGGCTGCGCCGCCCACAACCAACCGACACGGAGTCGAACACAGATCTGACGAGGCATCACCTTCGCCTGGCAGGCGGAAGGCGTACGCGCTCCTGTACGGGGCAGGGGCTGCCGCGTCGTCAACATCGGGCGTCAGCGGCGGACATGGACGATGCAGTCGACAGGCGCGCTCGGGTTTCGGCGGCGGCGCTTCCGGTGTCCGCGGCCGGCCACACCCGCACTTGCGACTCCTACAGCCTTGCCGGGTGTGCCTCGGGTCGTATCCACACTGGTGCGGTGCGTGGGTCGCCGCCCGTCGGCCGAGCCTCAAAAGTCACGCGCATCCGGGGGCAACCTTTCCGGTGTTCCGCGACCACTGACGAGTCGAAAGCCCCGCACGCGGGAGCTTCACACACCGCACGTGTTCCACCACCACGTAAGGACTCATCCGTGGCTTCCCCTTCCCACCGCCGCTCCCTCCGCACCCGCCGCACCGTTCTGGTCTCCACCGCCGCCATGGCCGCCGCGGGCCTCGGCGCCGCCGTGTTCGCCATGAACGCGAACGCGGGTGCGGTCGATCTGGCTCACCAGGTGCTGCCCGCCAAGGA
The DNA here is from genome assembly GCF_053593675.1 of Streptomyces sp. NPDC002156. Taxonomy (NCBI): domain Bacteria; kingdom Bacillati; phylum Actinomycetota; class Actinomycetes; order Kitasatosporales; family Streptomycetaceae; genus Streptomyces; species Streptomyces sp. NPDC002156. The sequence continues at coordinate 21,910 of NZ_JBSFDA010000129.1, forward strand.
CGGCTGGGCGGCCTCCGGCACCGGCACGACCGGTGGCGCGCAAGCCGACTCCGCGCACGTCTTCACCGTCAGCACCCGCGCGCAGCTGGTGAAGGCGCTGGGCAGCGCGACCAACTCGACGGCGAAGATCATCCGGATCAAGGGCACCATCGACGCCAACGCGAACGACGCGGGCAAGAAGCTGACCTGCGCCGACTACGCGGCCGGTACGGGATACTCGCTCGCCGCCTATCTGAAGGCGTACGACCCGGCCACGTACGGCCGTTCGAAGCTGCCGTCCGGTACGCAGGAGAAGGCGCGGGCCGCCGCCCAGGCCGCGCAGGCGAAGAACATCGCCTTCAAGGTGCCGGCCAACACCACCCTCGTGGGAGTGCCGGGCACCAACGCCGGGATCACCGGCGGCAGTCTCCAGGTGAAGAGCGTCGACAACGTCATCATCCGGAACCTGACCTTCAGCGCCACCGAGGACTGCTTCCCCCAGTGGGACCCGACGGACGGTTCCACCGGCAACTGGAACTCCGCGTACGACTCCGTCACCCTGCGCGGGGCGACCCATGTATGGGCCGACCACAACACGTTCACCGACGCGCCGCACCTCGACAGCGCCAACCCGAAGTACTACGGCCGGGAGTACCAGATCCATGACGGCGACCTCGACATCACCAACGGCTCCGACCTGGTGACCGTCGAGCGCAACCAGTTCACCAACCACGACAAGACCATGCTGATCGGCAGCAGCGACACCGACAGCGTCGGCAAGCTGCGGGTCTCCATCCACCACAACGTGTGGAAGGGCATCGTCCAGCGCGCCCCGCTGGCCCGGATCGGCCAGATCCACATCTACAACAACTACTTCGACACGACGACCCTCAACGGCTACGCACCCCTCTACACGGTCAACTCCCGGGCCAAGGCACAGGTCGTCGCCGAGTACAACGCCTGGAAGCTCCCGTCAGGCGGCAAGACCGCGAAGCTGCTGAGCGGCGACGGCACCGGCTCGGTCGCGGGCACCGGCAACCTCGTCAACGGCACGGCGACGGATCTGGTGGCCGCGTACAACGCCGCGAACTCGAAGAAGCTGAAGACGACGGTCAACTGGAAGCCGGCCCTGACGACGGGCCTCCAGACGACGGCAAAGAACCTGGCGACGGAGTTGGCGGGGACCACGGGGGCCGGGGTCCTCTCCTAGGGAGACGGGGCCCAGGACCCGTGGTGTGACGCTGTTGGTCTGTTCGGGCCCGGTTGCTCCGCCTCGTCGGTTCTGTCGCTGCGCCGCCGTGGTCAGGCGATACGGGCCATGACGCGCCGTCTGGATTTCGCCGACGACGCGTGGTGGGGGAAGAACCGGCCTGGGGGAGCTGTCCGGACACGGTAACGACTTGCGTACGGCTGCCTACCAGCTGACGAACGCCGCCGGGCTCCCGCGCGGCAGGCCCTCGCGGATCTCTCCGTCGTCATCGCGATTCACGTGCGTGCGCCGCTGTGAGCGGGGGCCGTTGTGCTTCCTCGGTCCGTGGTTGTGGCGGTGAGGGGGGTGAGTTGGCGGATGTCGTGGCGGAGCCGCAGGGCTGTGATCTCGGCATGGTCCGGGTGGCCTGGGGCGTTCCGGAGGTCGGTGACTTCCTGGAGGTAGGTCTCGTAGCCGGCGGGGGAGACGAGGAAGAGCATCCGGGCCGGTTGGGCCCCGGGGTTGGAGAATGCGTGGGGCATCCGGCGGGCACGAACATGAAGTTCCCGGGTCCACCCCGCAGCATGTGAGCGCCGGTCTCGGACTCCCAGGATCGCCAGTCGCCAATGGCCTGGGAGACCGGATGGAAGGCGAGCACGGCTGATGGCACTCAGCGCACCGCCTACATGTCGCGCTGCTGCGTCTGGTGGCGGCGATCGCGCCGATGGACCGGGCGTTGAGGCGGGGGCCGGCCAGGTCGCGAGCTTCTTGTAGCAGGTCGGGGCGGCGGCGATGGCCGGGCCTCGGCTCCGCCGGTCGTTGCGGACCCCGTACGGGATCTTGAGACCACGAGCAGCCCATGGCAGGCTCATGCCGCATGATCGATGATTTCGCGAAAGCCAACCTGCACGGGAGACTGCGGCGGGACCGCGAGGCGCTGCTCTGGAAACTCGACGGCTTGTCCGAATACGACGCCCGCCGGCCGTTGACGGCGACCGGTACCAACCTCCTCGGCCTGGTCAAACACGTGGCCACCGTCGAGGCCAGGTACTTCGGTGAGGTCTTCGACCGCCCTTCCCCGGAACTGCTGCCCCGGTGGCAGGACTACGACGGCGGCGATCTGTGGGCGGCCGGGGACGAGACCCGCGATCAGATCATCGGGTTCTACCGGCGCACGTGGGAACACTCGGACGCGACGATCAACGAGCTTCCCCTCGACGCCCCCGGCCACGTGCCGTGGTGGCCGGAGTCTGATCCCAACACGAACCTGTTCGCCGTCATGGTCCATGTCCTCGGCGAGTCCAACCGGCACACCGGGCACGCCGACATCCTGCGCGAGGGCCTCGACGGCCGGACCGGGCTGCGCCCCGAATACGAGCAGCAGATCGACGAGGAAGCCCGTGCGACCTACTGCGCGAAGATCGAGCAGGCCGCCAGGTCGGCCGCACCGATCAAGGCTCAGAGGGTGACTCACGTGACGTGATGTTCGTGCGGCATGCTGCCGGTCGTGGGTGCTGATCCATCGAAGCGTGTGGTTCCTGATGAACTCCGGGAGCCGGCCGCCCCGTTGCTGTCGTCGTTCGCTGCCCGTCCGCAAGGTGGTGGGACCGCTCCGTGTGCCGAGCGGGCCGTGTTCACGGCAGCGGTGTACGCGCATCAAGACGCCGAAGAAGATCACGGGTCGGTCCGGTCGAACAGCGCATGCTCGACGCGGACGAACTGCCTGCCTTCCGGGTGGAGTTGACAGAGCGGCAGGCGGCGACAGCGCGGCTGATCCGGGCCGAGACCCGGCTGCGCGAGATGCGGCGGACGGTGGAGATCGCGCGCCACAACATGCGGCATCAGGGGCTCCCGGACGAGATCGGTCTCGCCGAGTGGTTCACGCTCCGGCTCGACGACCCTCTCGCCCACGCCGAGGGGACCCGCGAACGCGCGGCTTCAGCGCAGGACCGAACACCGGGAGCAGCGTTGGGAGCTCCTCGCGGTGCTGGAGGCCGCCGGTCTCGGCTCGCTGTCGATGGTGCTGGCCTCCATCCAAGCCCTCGACTCCCACGTGCCGGTGCCGGTGCTGGACCGGGTCAAGCCGTACGTCGTCCTCGGCCCGGGTGCGACGGCGTTCGCGCCGACCGCCGGCGGCCGATCGTCAAGAAGCAGATCCGGCTGGGTCTTTGCCGCCAAGGAGGGCCACGATCTCCTGCGCACCGTTCGAGGATGTCAGCCGGGCCCACGACCCGTCCTGGAAGGAGATCTTGAAGTCGGTCTCGGACATGCTGAATGGTTTGAGCTCCGCGCCGATGATCTCCTTCAGGGGCAGCGACCAGAGGACGACCTCGGATCCCGGAACCTCCTCGCCGCCACCCCAATAGACGAACCGGCTGCCCCGTGCTGTGTCCTTGTGCGACGTGATGCGCACGAGCCCATCAGGCTCGGTCAGTTCGATCTCGGTCACCATGGGCCAGGGCCGCCGGGAGGGATCGAGCTGCCAGGGCAGAGTACGAGCCGTCTCGCCCACGCCCGCCCATATGACGGGGAAGTCGTCGACCTCGTTCTCACGCTCCTCCAGCTTCCCCCGCTTGGCGGGCGACGAGGGACTGCCGAGAGCGTCGGCGATGATGTACAGCGGCAGCATCAGGATCGCGGTCACGACACCAAGGACGTACTGGCCGAGCCGACCGAAGAACCCCCGCACCGCGAAGGCCCGTTGCCCAGGAGGCCAGCCAGGCAGTCCGGGTTCGATGTCGTTGCGCTCGTGGTCGCGGTAGGACCGCCGCTTCGCCACCGCTGCGGCTGTACCTGTGGCGAACTCGACCCGGTAGCGCTCCGGTTCCTCGTCCATGACCTTCCTTCCCTGCCGTTCCGGCAAGGTCAACTATGCCAAGTCGACCGGAAACTCGGGGATCCGGGCGGTCGGGAGGCCCAGCCGATGCGAGGTGGGCACCTTGCCGTAGGCGGCGGCCGTGCTCAAGGGGCCGGTGAAGACACGGGAGTCGGCCAGCGGCGGATGTCGAGTAGCGGAGTGCGAGGGACGGTCGTCGCGAGAGCGCTCAGGCCCGTTCCTCCGGTGCTCTTCTCTCCGAAGGAGGCGAACCGATCTCCTTCGCCACGTCCCACACGCGTGCTCCGTCGTCGTACCCCACGGTGATGATCAGCGGTGGGCCCTGCGCCGGCCGGACCTGGCAGGCGGCGCGTACCCAGCCGTGGCCGCTGAGGAGGCCGGCGAGGTCCATGCCCAGGTCGCCGGCGCGCTCGCCGGTGAACGGGTCCCAGACAGCGGTGCCCGGCCCGTCCCCGCCGGCGACGAGGAGCGTGCGGTTCCCGGCTTCCGCCTGGCACAGGGCGTACACGGGCCCGACACCGGCGGTGAACGCCCGTACCTCCTGCGGTGCCTCCACGTCCCACAGCCGGACGACCCCGTCCCAGCCGGCGGTGGCGAGCAGGGTGCGGTCGCCGTCGGACACCTCGCACAGGGTCCACACGGCGCGGTTGTGCGCGGTCAGCTCCAGTGCCGCCCGCCCGGACTTGGCGTGCCACAGGGTCACTGTGCCGTTGCCGTGCCCGGCCGCGAGCAGCGTTCGCCCGCCCGTACGCACCTGACACAGGGAGAAGATCCACCCCTTCCGGGGTCCGGTCCCGATCGTGCGCACCAGCCGGCCGTCGCGCGGGTCCCAGACGCGTATCACGCCGTCCCGGCCCGCCGAGGCCAGCAGGTCGCGCCCCGAGATGCGCACCGTGCACAGCCCGTACACCCAGCCGCGGTGTCCGGTGAGGGAGGCCACCAGTTCGCCCCGGTTCTCCAGATCCCAGAGCCGGACGACCCCGTCCCGGCCGCCGGACGCCAGCAGGGGCCTGCCGTCGACGTGGACCTCGCACAGCGCACGGATCCAGGTCCGCGAGTGCGTGAGGACCGCCGTGTCCTCGCGCTCGGCCGGGTCCGCGAGCCGGATCACCTTGCGGTGCCCGGAGTACGCCACGAGTCTCCGGCCGCCGACCGTGACCTCGCAGGCTGTCTCGAACGACGGCCGGAACCGGTACCGGCCGTCCGACCGCCGGACCACCCATACGGCGATCAGGACGATCAGCAGGACGATCCCTGCCACTGTGCCGACGATCAACATCCGCCCTCCCCGAAATCCCCGGAGCCTTCCTGATGCGGCAACGGCCGCGGCCCCTACATGACTTGATCTTCCTGCGCGCGTCGGGCCGGGACGATCGTGCTGTTACGTAGATCGGTTACGTAGTTTCCGCATCCGTTCGTCTCGTCCGACCCGTCCGACTCGCCCTACCTGGACGAGGGTTGTGAGATCGAGAACACGAACCCACAGGTTGTCAGTGGCGTACGACAGGATGTGTGGAGGCACCAACTGTCGCGGGGGCGTGAGGGAATGACGACGGAACGGACACCGCTGGTCGGCAGAGAGGCGGAACTCGCGCGGCTCGACCGGCTGCTGGCGGATCTGGTGGAGGACGTGCCCGGCCGCCCGGCGGTGCTGGACGTCAGCGGTGAGGCGGGCATCGGCAAGAGCCGGCTGGTCCACGAGCTGTGCCTGGCCGCGACACGGCGCGGGGCGGCGGTGCTGCGCGGCCGGGCGACGGAGTACGAACGCCACATCCCGTTCCAGCCGTTCACCGACGCCTTCTCCGACCTCGCCCCGGAGGCCGTCGAATCCTTCCCGGCGGCTGCCGAGGTCGCCCCGGTGCTCAGCGGCGCTCCCCGCGGCACGGACCGCTTCCACCTGCACCGGGCCACCGCCGCCCTGTTGACCCACGCCGCGGCGTCTGCGCTGGTCGTGGTTCTGGACGACATGCACTGGGCGGACGCCGCGTCGCTGGAACTCCTCGACCATCTCGTACGGCACCCCGTACGCGCCCGCGTCCTGCTGGTCCTCGCCCGTCGCGACCGGCAGAGCCCCGCGCCGCTCGCCGCGACCCTCGTCCGCGGCACGGAGACCGGCACGGTACGGCGGACGGTACTCGGCCCGCTCGGCGAGCGGGATTGCGTCGAACTGCTCACCCCCGACCTGGCCCGCGACCAGGCCGTACGGCTCTTCACGGCGAGCGAGGGCAACCCGCTGTACCTGCTGACCCTGCTCCAGGCGCATCGCGAGGGCGCGTCGGTGAGCCGCCTGTCCACGACCGGCCTCGGGTCGCTGCTGCTCGACGAGCTGACCCCGCTGACGCCGTCGCAGGTTCGGCTCGTCCAAGTGGTGGCAGCTCTGGGCGACCACGCCACGCCCGCGCTGCTCGGGCCGGTGACCGGCCAGGAGCCGGGGCAACTGACCGGGGACCTCGACGTACTGACCCGGCGCGACCTGCTGCGCACCGGCACGCACGGGCGGATCGCGCTGCGTCACCCCGTGCTGCGCAGCCTTGTCCGCGACGGCACCGACCCCTGGCTGCGAACGGAGACCCACCGGCTCGTCGGCGCCGAACTCGCCCGGACCGGCGCCCCGTTGGCCGAGCGGGCGCATCACGCCGAGCAGTCGCTGTCCGGCTGGGACCCGCGGGCGGCGGCGGTGCTGGACGAGGCCGCCGAGCAAGCCGCGCAGACGGCGCCCGCGAGCAGCGCGCACTGGCTCGAGGTGGTGCTGCGGCATCTTCCGCACACGCCGGAACACGTGGGCAGACGGCGCGAGTTGATGCTGCGGCGGGCCCGGGCGCTGGGCGTCGGCGGCCGGCTCAGGGAGAGCCGGGACCTCTTGCACCAGGTGATCGCCCTGCCCGACCCGGGCGACGGGACGGGGTCGCGGGCGTCCGCTGTCGTACTGTGCGCCGTCATGGAGCGCCATCTGGGGCGTTACTCGGAGGCGGTCGCCCTGCTCCGCCGCGAGTTGCACCGCACCGATCCCGCGCCGTCGCTCGCCGACCAGGTGGCGCTGGGCCTGGAGCTGGGCTCCTCGGCCCCGCTCGACACCTCGTACCCGGCGGTGCGCTCCGAGGTGGCACACACCCTGGAGGTGGCCCGCTCCCTCGGGGACGAGACGGGTGTGGCGGGTGCGCTGAGCGTCGCGGCGCTGGGAGAGGCGTACGAGGGGGAGACAGCGGCGGCGGACGACTTCACCCGCCGGGCGGCGGCCCTCGTGGACTCACTGCCGGACGGCGATCTGACCGGCCTGTGCGAACCGCTGATGCGGCTGGCCTGGGCGGAGGCGTTCCTGGAGCGCTTCGCCGACGCCGAGCGGCACGCCGATCGCGGCCTGGCCATAGCCCGCCGCACCGGCCAGCTCTACCTCCTGCCCCACCTTCTGCTGTGCAAGACACACGTGCGCACCCAGACCTGTCGGCTCGCGTCGGCGGTGGAACTGTCCGAGGAGGCCGAGGACATCGCCCGCGGCATCGGCAGTGACGAACTGCTCGCCTTCGTCCTCGCGACCAGGGCCCACGCCCTGGTC